>JAITFS010000056.1 GCA_031281195.1 Oscillospiraceae bacterium | reverse complement strand
CGGATGTGCAGGATTTGATACAATCCAAGTTGTAAACAATGACTTACAAGGCGAAGAAAAAAAGATTGCAGAAACTAAAGTAGAAAAAATGATGGAAATATTCAATTTCATCACTTTACCTTTTTATTGGGGACGCTTTGAACCTGTACGTGGCGAAACACAATCACTACGTACAAAAAAAGCAGCCGACTGGTTACGTGATAAAGGCTTAGCAGTCAAAGGGCATCCACTTTGCTGGCACACAGTTTGCGCAGACTGGCTGTTGGAGTTTTCTGATGAAGAAATACTAAGACTGCAACTCGAGCGTGTTAAGCGTGATGTTACAGATTTTGCCGGTGCTATTGATATTTGGGACGTAATAAACGAAGTTGTTATAATGCCAATTTTTGACCGTTATGATAACGCAGTTACAAGAATATGCAAAAGCGAAGGACAAGTCGGGCTTGTTAAAAAACTCTTTGATGAAGCACGGACTGCAAATCCAAATGCAACCTTACTAATCAACGATTTTGATATGTCAACAGACTACAGCGATTTAGTGACAAAACTATTAGATGCAGGTGTTTGTATTGATGCAATTGGACTACAATCACACATGCATCAAGGAATCTGGAGTGAAGAAAAAACCAAGGAAGTTCTTGATAGATTTTCCAAGTTTGGACTACCTCTGCATTTTACAGAAATCAACATTGTATCCGGTGATTTAATGCCGCCACATATTGTTGACCTAAACGACTTTGTACCCGATGAATGGCCTACAACACCTGATGGTGAGTATCGTCAAGCTGAAGAAGTCAAAACATTCTATAGATGGTTATTTGATTGTCCATTGGTTGAAGCATTTACATACTGGAGCTTCTCAGACGGTGGTTGGTTAAACTCACCATCCGGATTAGTTGGAAAAGACGGTAGAGTTAAACCGGCTTATGAAGATCTCAAAAACCTAATACACAAAGAATGGCGTACACCGGAGCATACATTAAAGTCTAATGACAGTGGTTATATTAATGTATCGGGTTACAAAGGAAACTATAAAGCCTGTTATGATGGTTTAGAAGTTTTATTTGAAGTAAAATAATTTGGAGAAATATTTATGAAAATACTACTCTTGTGCGAAGACTATTACCACCCCGGTGAAGTACCGGTTGAAGGTGTAAAATATCTTGAGAAAAAAGGATATACATTTGATATTATAAAGGATGCAAACGATTTTGATCCCGAAAAATTAAAAGACTATCCTGTGGTTATTCTAAGTAAAAGCAACCAGAGAAATCAAGAAATTAATGACCCTTGGATGACTGAAAAAATACAAGAAGCTTTTGTTAATTATGTAGAAAACGGTGGAGGACTTATAGCTGTTCACAATGCTACTGTACCTAGTGAGACCAGCGAAGCTTTAAATAAACTCATTGGCTCTAAGTTTGTGTTCCATCCAAACAATTGCCCCGTCACTGTACAGACAATAAAACCGCATCCTGTCACAAAAGGTGTTGAGCAGTTCACAGAAATTGATGAACACTACCGTTTGGAAATCCTTACTGATGATGTTGATATTTTAATGGCATCCTACTCCCCGTCTCAAGGAGAAGAGGAAAAATACACAGATGAACCATATTTTAATACAACTGCCTGGATAGATGCCGCTTGTTATGTCCGTACTCAAGGAAAAGGGCGTATTTGTGTTATCCTACCGGGGCATATAATTGAAGTATGGTTAAATCCGGAGTTCCAAAAGCTGTTAGAAAATGCAATAAATTGGGTAAAAAGCTAATTAGCAAATCTTATTAAAGAGTTATTTGTAAGCTCTAGGTTTAATATTCAGATGATTTTTTTAGTAAAAATTAAAGTTTTGTATAAGGTTTTATATTTATGAAAAGTGTAATTATCACAGGAGCAGATAGAGGTTTAGGTTTATCGCTAAGCAAGGAGTACCTTAATTCAGGGTACACAGTATTTGCAGGTAAATACCTTGAAGACTACACTTTGCTTGAAGATTTACAAGAAACAAACAAAAATCTGCACATAATCAAACTTGACGTTGACTCACGCGAGAGTATATCAAGTGCTGTTGAAGCAGTAAGTAAAATCACAAACAATACTCTTGATGTACTGATATCAAATGCCGCTCTTATGGGCGAAGTAAACTGCACTTTACGTAAACCACCAATGGACATTGAAGCTGTGTGGCGTAGTTTTTCTGTAAATGCTTTAGGGCCGGCACGTTTAGTTGAGCTGTTTTTACCGTTGCTTGATAATTCTAAAAGAAAACGGCTTTGTTTTGTGTCATCTGAGGTTTCTTGCATTAACCTTATGCGACACAGAATTGGTGAAGGTTTTCCGTACCCAATGAGTAAATCATCTATGAACATGGGTATACGAATCATGTTTAACGACTTATATCCACAGGATTACACGTTTAGACTTTATCACCCGGGGTGGATGAAAAGAATACAACACGACGGCTCTCGAAGTGAAGAAGCAATGTACGACCCGGATGATATTGCAGCACACGCTATCAAATATTTTGAAACAGATTTAAAAGATGAGCAAAGATTAGTTATGATAGATTTTAGGAGTCAAGAATGGCCGTTTTAATTACAAAACAAAATACAATCTTCGATAAAGAGTTAAAATCTATATTCGAGCGTGAGGGTTATACTGTATTTATCGCCGGAGAAAATGAACCAACCGGGTATATCGACATGTATATTGACACAAGCAATTACAGAAGTGATAAGGATACATTTTTAATCCGTGATGGTCTTGATGAAAAAATTATCCGTGAGGTATATGAAGAAAATGTGCTTAACTCTATGAGATTGCTTGAAAATTATCTTCCTTATCTTGAAAAAGGTACAGGTAAAAGAATCTGCTTTTTAACTTCGCATGAAGCAAGTATAAATGAAACTACACACGATAATGGTTACGCTTACAAAATGAGCAAAGCCGCAATGCACAACCTGTACCCAATGGTAATGAACATTCTTGCAGATGATGGATATACAATTCGTATTTACGACCCGTTATTAAGTAATGGTCATAATACTAATGAGCAAACAAAAAAGCAATGCAAAATAAATAATATCGTTTGTGACAAATTATCCGCAGAAGGTGCATTTAATTATTTTGTAAGAAAACGCGGCACAGAACATGACGACCCATTACGTAATGACGAAAACAGAATTGTCTTTCGAGACGCATTAGGGAGGGAACACACTTGGTAAGTAAGATAAATATTTCTAAAAATGACAAAGTAGATTTTAATAACAATGCAACAGTTTGTATTGGTACAGGGCGTATGAATCTTGCTCTTCGTCATGAGTACCATAACCAACTGGCAAAAGTACAAAAAGATATCGGTTTTAAGTATATTCGAGGTCATGGTCTGTTTTGTGATGATATGGGTATATACAACAGATATGAAGAGGATGGAGTTTTTAAGACTGAGTATAACTTTAGATATGTAGATATGGTTTTTGACGACTACTTATCTATGGGATTAAAACCATTTATCGAGTTTGGTTTTATGCCTAATGATTTAGCCTCCGGCGAAGAAACTATTTTTTGGTGGAAGGGTAATATCACTCCCCCATCGGATTATGACGAGTGGTCAAAGCTTATTAAAGCCACAGTTAACCATTGGATTAAACGTTATGGTATAGATGAAGTTTTAACTTGGCCAATGGAGGTATGGAACGAACCAAACCTCGAAGCATTTTGGAAAAATGCAGATATGCAAGAATACTTTAAGTTATATGAGGTGTCTGCAAAAGCTGTAAAAGAATGTGACCCGCGAATTCGTGTTGGCGGTCCTGCAATATGCGGAGTTGAAGATGAGCTTTGGCTAAAATCATTCTTAGAGTTTACGTCAAAAAACAATGTACCAATTGATTTTGTTACACGTCATAGTTATGCGACTGCACCTGCTGATTATGTCGGACACTATGCTTACCAAAAGTTAAATCCTCTAAACTATATTCCTGATGAACTGAACGTAAGCCGTGAAATCATTGATAGCTTCCCTGCTTATAAAGGTATGGAAATGCACATAACCGAATACAACACTTCATACTCACCTCGAAATCCAATCCATGACAACAACCTCAACGCAACATATATTGCACATCTCTTAAACACTATGGGTGATACATGTGCTTCATACTCATATTGGACTTTTGGTGATGTTTTTGAAGAGCAAGGTATTGCTTTTACTCCTTTTTCAGGTTGTTTTGGTTTATTAACAAATGGAATGATTCCAAAACCCACATATTGGACTTATGTGTTTTTCAGCAAGCTTTATAACACAACCGTATCTCGTGGTGAAAATCATGTTGTAACAAAAAACGATGATGATAACCTGCATGGTATCGCTTGGGTAATTAATGAAGATATTGATTTATCTGATGAGCATAGTTTCGAGTTTCTTATTGAAGTTGAAAACGGCGAGTATGCTATCATAATGAAAACTGTTGACGAAAACGTTTGTAATCCTCTTAAAACATGGCATGACTTAGGTTCTCCTGCTTATCCAAGTGAAGATGAGCTTACTATTTTGCGTGAATGTGCAAATCCTTTAACAGAAACCGGTCGTATCACAGTTTCGAGCGAGTTAATTAGACTAAACTTAACATTAGAAAATAATGCAATATGCTCTTTTGAAATCCGCAAAATCAACCCCGAAACCGATCGTGGATATGACATCGATAGAGCGAAAAGAACCTGACGAAATGAAAAATAAACAAACATACATATAAGGAGTTTTGGTATGCTAAAGTTTAAAGTTAAAGAAATTCAAAAAGGATTATTTATGCTAACTGACCCGTTGGAGGTTAATCTGTTTCTTATAGTTGGTGAAGAAAAAGCACTATTGTTTGATACCGGATATGGATTTGTTAATACTCCAACAGCTATAAAAGAAATTACCGATAAACCTGTCACGGTAATACTTGGACATGGACATCTTGATCACGCAAATGGAGCATATCAATTTGATGAAGTGTATCTGCGTGAGCCTGATTTTGATTTATGCCGTGAGCATACAGGGTCAAAGTTTCGCAAAATGTTAGTAGACAGACTAGAAGAAACAGGACAAAAACTCGATGTCGACCCTGAAACATGGATAAACTCCGGTGAATGTAATTTAATACCACTTGAAGTTGGCACAATCTTCGACCTTGGTGGATTACACGTAGAGGTCATTGATATGGCAGGTCATACAGGTGGTTCTATAGGTTTGCTTATCAAAGAAATAAAAATACTTCTTGATAGTGACTCTGCAAACTCTCATTGTTGGATGTTTATGCCGCAATCATTAGGTATAAACGAATACGTTACAATGTTGGAGAGAGTTAAAAATCTGGATTTTGATACATTTTACACAGCACACCAAGACTTTCCACACGATAAATCATTCTTTGATAAATACATCAGTGTTGCAAAAAATGTTACAATGGAAAATAGCACTCCCTACGGTAATGACAACTGGAAAGAACTCGAACCACGAGTCTACTCCGAAGGTGACATTTCAATAGTAATAAACGAACGTGTAATAAGTATGGTTTGAATTATATATGGGTAAAGGTTTTCGATATGTATATATTTTTTTAGCGGTTTCTACCAAAACGCTGCACCTCCATGTGCAGAGTTTTGGCGCTACACCGTCCATGGTTTCGCTTGACGAAACCGAAAAAAACACATACATACTCTCAAACCAATAATATACAACAATAGGAGGGTTATATGTCATACAAGGAATATAATATGTGGTTGCAGGATGGAGGAAATACTCCGCCACCGGTTGAAACACAAATTGAAGAAAGAGTATTAAACCATTGGGATAATATAAACGGACATGTAGAGCGTGGATATGCCGGTGACTCATTGTTTTTTAAGAACGGCAACATTGACTATGACCCGAAACGTATACGCGACTATGCACGATTTTTGTCAAGTATTGGCATAAACCGGGTATGCTGCAACAATGTAAATGTCACCGAGCGTGCTGCACAAATGATAACAGATGTGCTGCTCCCCGATGTGGCAAAGCTTGCCGATATATTTCGCGAGTTTGGAATAAGATTTATCATAGCAGTGGACTTCACAAGTCCAAGACTAATCGGCAAACTAGACACCTATGACCCACTTGATGAAAAAGTCATAAAATGGTGGAGTGAAGCGGCTACAAATGTTTATAAGTATATCCCCGATTTAGCAGGATTTCTTGTAAAAGCAGATAGTGAGTTTCGTGATGGCCCTGCCGCACTTGGGCGTACACAAGCAGACGGTGCAAACGTAATAGCTCGTGCATTAAAACCCCATAGTGGAAAAACCTACTGGCGATGCTTTGTGTATAATTGCACACAAGACTGGCGTGATACAAAAACAGATCGCCCAAAAGCCGCTTATGATCATTTTTATCCTCTTGACGGAGATTTTGACGAAAATGTAATTTTACAGATTAAACATGGGCCGTCAGATTTCCAGGTGCGTGAGCCAAACTCACCACTTTTAGGAGCGATGAAACACACGGATCAAGCAATAGAGCTGCAAGTAACTCAAGAATACACAGGACAACAGATAGATTTATACGCTCTTGCTGTGCAGTGGGAAGAAATATTCTCTGCACCGGTTTCTGACACACAAACAATGCGTGACCTTATGGGTAACAAGGTTTCAGCAATAGTAGCGGTTGCAAATACAGGCACAGATATAAACTGGACAGGACATACGCTTGCACAGGCGAACTTGTACTCCTTTGGACGTATGGCATGTAACCCTTCACTTACAGCTAACGAAGTATTAACAGAATGGATAAAGTTAACATTTGGTGAAAATAAAGAGTTAAATAAAGCACTACTTGATATGCTTTTAGCTTCGAGAAGCACTTATGAAAAGTATACCTCTCCCCTTGCTCTTGGTTGGATGGTGAACATCAGCCACCATTATGGGCCAAGCCCTGAGGGATATGAGTTTATGAAATGGGGAACATACCATAGAGCAAATCATAAAGAAATTGGAGTTGACAGAACAGAAAAAGGCACAGGATATACAACCCAATATCACCCCTATCTTGACAAGCTCTACAGTAATAAAGAAACCTGCCCTGAAAATATGCTTTTGTACTTCCACCGTCTTCCTTATGATTATAAACTAAAAGACGGAAGAACACTTTTACAATTTATCTATGATACACACTTTGAAGGTGTGGAGGAAGTTGAAGGATTCATAAACACTTGGGATAACTTAAAGTCGTTATTACCGAATGAAGCGTATGAGTCTGTGGCAGAGAAATTAAAGCTTCAACTTTTAAATGCTAAAGAGTGGTGTGATGTTGTTAATACATTTTTCCGGCGGTTAACAGAAATTAATGATGAAAAAGGAAGACATATCTATGACTAAAAGTAAATGGAATAAGTTTAAATCAATTATTAAAGGTGAAACTGATGAGCTTCACGTAGGTCTTATTGTTGATAGTCCTTGGATGCCGGGATATTGTGAAGTATCAACAATAGATTTTTATGCTCAACCGGATATATGGTTCAACTCATATATGAAGATAAAAAATGACTTCCCCGATGTGTTGTTTTTACCCGACTGGTGGGCAGAGCATGGAATGGCAACAGAACCATCAGGTTTTGGTGTAAAGTTTAGTTTTTATGACGATAACCTGCCTGCTGTTCATCATCTGAGTAAGGATATGGATGATGTTGAAGACCTTATAGATTCTTTAAAGGTACCAAATCCAAAAAAAGATGGACTTATGCCACTGCTTCTTAACTTACAAAAAAACATGAAACCAAAGCTAAACGAAATTGGAGAAGAAATAAATATTGTAAGTGCCAGAGGGCCAATGACAATTGCTGCTCACATGTTTTCTGTAACTGAGCTTTTAACATGTGCAAAAGTTGACCCCGATGTTTATCATAAACTGCTTAAAATAACAACACAGCTTTGCAAAGACTGGCTTTCAGCACAACTTGAAACAGTTGGTACAGCGGAAGGAATACTTGTGCTTGATGATATAACCGGGTTTTTTAGTAAAGCCGATTATGAGGAGTTTGCTCACCCTTACCTAAAGGAAGTATTCGCAGCGTTTCCTGAAAGTATAAAGCTTTTCCACAATGATACAGCAAATGATATATCCTACACATATATGCAGGATTTAAACATCGATTTGTTTAACTTTTCGCACGAAAATAATATCGCAAATGTACGTAAACAAGTTGGTGATAAGATTACACTCCTTGGTAATATTCCACCTATGTCACTTGCAAGAAACACACCGGAAGAGGTTTATACTTTTGCAAAAGAATGTGTTGATAATTACATCTCGGCAAATGGCAGTACAAAACACTTATTACTTAGTATTGGTGGCGGAACTCCAATGGGTGCAACAAGAGAAAATATAAACGCTTTAATCAAAGCTGTGAGCTAATAACATCCAAATACAATATAACTGTAATTGTTTTGTTTATCATAACAATTACAGTTATTATTTTTTATAGAATTGACTTATTCTTGGGGTGATTCTTCGGTTTTTTCAGTTTCTTTGGCTTCTTTTGATTCTTCTGCTTCTTCTGCTTTTTCTTCTGTAGCAGGAGCTTGTTGTTGTGTTGCTTCAAGTAATGCTCTTATGCTGAGCGATACTTTTTTACGTTCGTTGTCAATTTCTGTAATTTTCACATCAACAATTTGACCGTCTGACAAAACCTCTGATGGAAGCCCGATTCTGTGGTCTGCGATTTGTGATATATGAATAAGACCGTCAACTCCGGGGCAAATTTCAGCAAATGCACCAAAAGGCATCATTTTTACGATTTTTACACTAATTACATCACCGATGGCATATTTTGATGTAAACTTAGTCCATGGATTATCGTCACCTTTTTTATAACCAAGAGAGATTTTTCTACTGTCTTTATCAAACGAGATAACATATACAGAGACTTCATCACCTACTGACATTACTTCTGATGGTTGCTTTATACGTGTCCAGCTAAGCTCTGAAATATGAATCATTCCGTCAACGCCACCAATGTCTACAAAGACACCGTAAGTTGTCATAGATTTTACAATACCATCATATTGTTTGCCAATTTCAATATCAGTCCATACTTTATCTGTTTTTTCACGGCGTTCATCATGTTGAATCATTCGAATTGAACCGACAACACGACGTCTTGACTTGTTAACCTCTGTGATACGAAGCTTTACAGGTTTTTTAAGAAGCTCTGACATTGATGCTGTTTTTGGCAAACCGGTTTGTGATGCAGGTACGAAAACATGTACACCTTTTACATTTACAACTATTCCACCTTTGTTTTCACCAATTACTACACCGCTGACTATGGTTTTATCATCTTTAGCAGCTTCAACATAATCCCAATTTCTAACAGCATCAAAACGTTTTTTAGAGAGCATTACCATACCTTCAACATCGTTTACACGCATAACAAATGATTCAATTGTGTCGCCGATTTTTATTATATCGTTAATATCAGTATTTTCATCGTCGGTAAGCTCTGCAATCGGAATATATCCTGATTGTTTTGTACCTAAATCTAAAGATACTTCTGTTGGTGTTATTGATGTAACAATTCCGGTGACTTTTTCACCTGTACGAATTGTTTTAATAGACTTTTCAAGCATTTGTTCAAAGGTTTCTTCGTCTGAATCTGATTCTTCTTTTGCCGGTTCTTCATCTTCAACAGCCTCAACAACAGTTTCTACAACTGCTATTGGTTCTGTTGCCGGTTCTTCAATAGAAGTCTCGATAACAACATCATCAGCAACTGCCGGTTCGTCAATTACTTCAACTTTTTCTTCAACCGGAGTTTCTGTGATTTTTACTTCTACTTCCTCCGACACAGGTTGAATATCCTCAACAACCTCTACGATTGTTTCGTTTTCAGTATTTGTGCCGTCCATGATTTCTTCCTTGCTCATCTTTAGGGTGACCTCCTTAATAATAGACGCCGGGGTTGATGCACCTGCTGTAACTCCTATAACATTGTATTTACTCAACTCTTTAAGGTTTAAATCTTCTGCACTTTGTACGAAGTAAACATTCGCTGAGTGTTGCTTGCAAATCTCTGCAAGCTTTACGCTATTTGAGCTATTCTTGTCACCTACAACGATAACAACATCAGCTTTTTGTGATATTTCTACAGCTTCTTGCTGGCGTCTACACGTCGCATTGCATATTGTATCAAAGATTTTTATGTTTGTACACTCTTTTTTTATTATATTGCAACACAAATTATATTCATCGTTAGTGCTTGT
>JAITFS010000041.1 GCA_031281195.1 Oscillospiraceae bacterium | reverse complement strand
TAAAAAATGTATACTCTACGTAATGACATAGAGTATACATTATATTTGAGCACCAATCAATAACTTTTTTAATGAGTTATGGCATTGATATCACGTTTGCTGTAGAAGTAGAAACCTGCTACGGTTAATAGTGCGGCTATTGCTGTCATAATCCCCATAGTTGTGTAGTTTATACTATCTATCGGTAACTGCGGAACAAAACCAAACGGTGATAGTTTTTGTAACCAATCAGGGAATATGTTCATACGTCCGAAGAACATGATGAACAGTGACGCAGCGAAGTAACCCCAGACAATTCCGGTAGCCTTTGGCAGTAAACCAAGTAATAAAACTGCAATGCCGAGCATAATCCACTGTGCCGGTAAATATACCAGATTAGCAGATAAAATAAATTGGAATGACAGTTCACTAGGATCGGCTAACTCACTTATAGCTACCGCATATAATCCGATTGCTAAAACGAATTGAATTACAACAGCAGCTAAGAATGCGATTACTGCATATCCCATAAGGTACTTTATACGGGTTACCGGTGTTGCCAAAACTAATTCAGCACGAATGTCACGCTCCTCTGCTTTAGCTCTAAGCATGAACATAAATATTGGCACAAGCGTAACAACACCCATGATATTTGTAATTGTTGACATATAAAGCTCTGTTAATGTAAAACCTTCATTTGCAACTGCTTGTTTTATCATGTCTAAAATCTGCTCAGGTGTCATACCTGCGTCTTGTGCAGCTTCAATGCCTGCAGGTCCAAGCATCAATTGTTGCCACATTTCATTAGATGCCATAAACTGCTCAATATCTCCTGTAACAGTCCCGTATGATGCTCCGAGTGAAAACATACCGAGTACCCAAACTATAATAGCGGTTCTAAGAAGCTTTACTGCCAGACCGGATGGTGATTTTAACAGAAAAGAACCTTCCGCACGACCGCGTCTTGCAGGTATAACTCCCTGATCGATGTCACGAATGGAGTTAAAGTAAAATGCAAGAACTGTAAAGCAAACTGATACACCAAGGACTATAAATACAGGCCACCAATAATCAGAAACATAAGCCTCAGTCCTTAATATAAGTCCGAATGGACTAATGAGTGATAATATTTCTGAATCTCCTGTAACGATTTGACCATTTTCAACTGCTATCTGCATATCACCGGGAGCGCGAAGTAAGTATAGAAAACCGAGCACTCCAAATGCTGAACCGATTGCAGTACGGCTACTGGCACATAGTTGACTAAAAAGTGCGGCAACTGAGGCACCGAAAAGACCAATCACACCAAGACTTGCACCCCATATCATTGATCCGTTGAAGCTCATTGAACTGTCACCAAGAGCATACATGCCAAAACCTACAATCACTGCAAGCACAAAGTTTACGACAAAAGCAAGCATTAGAGCGGCAGTTAGATTAGCAAGTCTGCCAACAGGAAGCGAACGTACAACTTCATAACGCCATTTTTCTTCATCTGTTCGTGTATGACGTATTACCAGAAAAATGTTCATAAGTGCAACAGTAAAAACTGAAAGTAATAACATCATAGTTGTGTAGAGTCCGCCAAAGGTCTCATGTGCTAATGTATACGCAGGCCCTAACATTGCTACAAGTGAGGGATTGGCAAACATTGCAAATAAAGCTTCGCGGCTGTCCGGATCAAGTGCTTGCTCCATACCCGGAACTAATCCAACGACCATAAACGCAATACTGAGTATCCACACAGAGGATATAACACGCTCGCGATAAAGCATAAAACGGGTTAATTTTAAAGTGTTTTCAAAGTTACCTTTCATCCTACACCCTCCACTTTCACATAGTGCTGCATAAACAACTCTTCAAGAGATGGTGGATTACTATCCAGTCTCTTAATTCCAAAGTTGTTCATAAAGTTGATAACAGCACCCATTTTGTCTACATCTACATGGAAACATAATCCGTGTTGCTCCTGATGTACATTGTAAACACCTGCTTGCTTATCAAGACCTTCCAGTGGTTTTTCTGTAGTAACTGTCATAGCGTAGCGGGTGAGGTGGCGTAGTTCATCAAGTGTGCCAACCTGTACCAGTTCACCGTCACGGATGATTCCAACTCTGTCACAAAGTCGCTCAACCTCAGACATAATATGGCTTGAAAGGAAAACGCCTTTACCTTTGTTTTTCACTTCCAGAACATAAGATTGGAAAATTTGCTCCATTAGCGGGTCTAAACCACTGGTTGGTTCATCGAGAATGTATAAATCTGCTTCTGATGCAAATGCAGCTACCAGAGCAACCTTTTGCCTGTTACCTTTTGAATATGTGCGGCATTTTTTAGTCGGGTCAAGGTCAAAATCTTTGATTAGTTTTTCGCGTAAGGTTTTATCATGCCTGCCACGCAGATTAACAAACAAATCAATAACCTCTCCACCTGTCAGGTTTGGCCACAAGTTCACATCGCCAGGTACATAAGCAATTCTTTTATGGATTTCTACAGCATCCTTCCATGCATCTAATCCAAATACCTTTGCATTTCCTTTCGTTGCTTTGAGAATACCTAAAAGCGTGCGGATTGTAGTTGATTTACCTGCTCCGTTTGGACCGATGTATGCAAATACTTCACCTTCTTTTACTTGAAGATTTACATCTTTTAGTGCGGTGACTTTGCCAAAGTTTTTTGTTACATTGTTTAATTCGATACTATAGTTCATTGTTCTCCTCCTTATTATTTTTTAGTTATAAAAATATTTTTTCATCCATCCCATACATGTGTAGAACTCGTTCATAAACTCTTCAATTTTTGTCAAGTTGTTGTTATTTGCTAAGCTGCTTGCGAATCCCTCGGCAGCCCACACAAAAAACTTATCCAGTAGCTTTGGGTCAATATCGTCTTTAAATTTGGAAGTATCTGTCTCTTGCGTTATCCACTTCTCGCGTGTTTTTAATCCTTCTTCAAAAAATGCGTTTAATTCGTTTATTACCTCCGGGTCTTTTTCGTAATATACACTTGCGAGGAAGGAGTAAACTGCGGGATGTTTTTTCATTGCTGCAACCTTTATATCTGCCATCATCTTCATTTTGTCGAAGAAATCGTTAACAAATGGGTCAAATCGTTCCTCCATAGTATTGTTAACAGTGTTGAAGCAAAGCTCTGCAAGATACATATAAAGATTCTTTTTGCTTCCGAAGTAGTAGGTTATCATTCCTTTGGCAATCCCTGCGTGTTTGGCAATATCGGCGATTGATGTCTTTTTATAACCGTTACGTCCAAACTCGGAAAGTGCTGCGTCAATGATGTGGTTTTGTTTCTCAGCTCGTAGTGTAAAAAAGTCTTCCATATTTATCATCACCCCTTTCGTATAATGTAGAACGTATTGACCAGTTCGTACTAACCGCATTGTATAGTATAGTAAATCCGTTGTCAAGCTTTTTTTGAAAAATATTTAAAATATTTTTACGAAAGGCAATAATACTTGTAATTGCAATGGTTTACAATGTCTGACATAAGGAGTGATTCTGATGTGTTAATATAAAACTGGAGCAAGTTGTCAAAATGACAACTTGCTATTTCGTGTATATTAAAATGTGTCATTAATATTTGCTTTTCTTTATTATTTGTGCTAACATACCGTAGTATATCTCTCGTAATCAAACACGAGCGTACAAAGTAGCGAGTGTTTGAAGAGGAGGAACAACGTAGTGTAGTGTATATCAGACGTTTTAACGTCTGATGAAACGGAACGAAGTTTGTTCCGACGAGCGCCGGTAGCTCAGCTGGATAGAGCGTCTGGCTACGGACCAGAAGGTCGGGAGTTCAAATCTTCTCCGGCGTGCCAAAAGCCTCGCATATGCTGATATTACAAGCATAACGAGGCTTTATCAAATAATCTTAACATCATCATTGATGTGAAAATCATTAGTTATGCGTTCGGAATTTTGCTGTGGATTGATGAAACAAGTCTACAACACTCATAAAATAGCAACACAATGTCGGGTTATAACCGCAAAAGTGTTGACATTATAAGAGTGTTGCGGTTCTATACGCATTAAATATTGGAACTTCCTATTATTGGATGGATATTAATGAGAACTTGGTAACAATCACAAAACAATAAAGTAATTTACAATTATACAATAGAAATGTTATAATTGTGTATGAGTTGATGCATTTAAAGGATGGTGATGCACATGGTTACAATTATACCAGAAAATGAACGTAAGGTTATGACACGCGAAGATATTGAAAGAACTTATAATGGAAAATGGGTATTTTTGACATGGGCTGTATTAACCCCAGGTTTATTGCCCTTAGAAGGTATCCCCACAGTATTAGCAGATATGCCTTACGAAGGCACAGAGAATGGTATTTATAAAAAATTTAAAAATAAGAAAAAATATGGTCAGTTAACAACATTAAATTATTCGGATTCAGAAAGAAAACCTTGCATTGTTTCTCCTCTGCGTGAGGTAATGGCATGACAGTTGATTTCAATGAAAAATATTACATTGATTTTATAAGAAGACAAAATCACTTAAGAGTATGGGCTAATTTATTTGTAAATGAAAAACCAATTGCACCGTCTGAAGCTCCGACTGATTTCATATTTGACCCGGGTGCGGTTATGACTGTTCTCACTTTAAGTACTGCAAAAGAATTAAAATATGATTTATTACCTGTAAAAAGAACTGCGAAATTGGAAGGATTTGTTCCCGGTGCTTATCTTAATGTAGATTATAAAGTGATTCATGGAATTGCAATTGCCGGATTTCGGTTATCAAAAATAACAGTTGCTATACCCAATCCTGATGATTCAAATGCAGATAGAATAAATAGTGATTTATTAGGACAGAATGTGCTTGAATACTTCAACTACTATATGGATACTGAAAACGATAAAATATTCTTTAAGAAAAACTTAAAACCTAAACCTATTTCAGAAGATACCAAGTGTGGGGTGGTATTCTTAATTGATGATGATTGATGTGCAAAAAAGAAAGAAGATGGCATTTACCATCAATTTATGATATTCTACGTTTGTGTTTTTTTAGTTACAAAAGACACTTTTTTATAGATGCAGAGAAATTTTATGTTTACTGAAATAAATGAAAATATTAAGTAAGATGGAGGAATGTTGTGATTACTCTCAAAAAAATCACACATCAAGGAGAATCAAAATGAAAATTATTGAAAAGGCTATCGAAATCGTTAATAAAAACACTGTTCAAAATGGTACATATAAAGGTGAATCATGCGTTATTTGCCTGATTGACGAGGAGGGATTTCCAACAGCGTCAGTCATAACCCCATCAAAATCTGAAGGTTTATTATGGATAACCTTTGGTACTATTTTTACTGATAATCGCGCAAAACGAAGCATTGCTAATAATCATGCTTGTGTTTGCTTTTGTTCTAACGAATATTGTGTAAATCTTGTTGGTGAAATTGAAGTAATCACTGATAATGATGTTAAAAACACTATGTGGTACGATGGACTTTCTTATCATTTCACCGGTCCAAGCGACCCAAATTACTGTGTGTTGAGATTTAACACCAAGCGCTACAAACTATTTATTGATGGGGAAGATGCTTCGGGTACATTGTAAGCATTATAACGGTTGTTATTGCTTTAAATACTACAGGAAACCCGGGGACTTTCTGGATACCGGCAATAGCCAATACATTATGCATTGTATTGTTATTGTTAGGTACAAGAGTTAAAGATAAACCAAGGAAAAAAGATGCTCGCAAAAGCATTATATAATTCATGTTATAAGCAATTCCTCGAGAATTAAATAAAACATCGCACCCTTAATCATAAGGTTGTATATCATATTGTTTAATATACCTTGCTCTACGCAGAAATAATTATGTCAATAACTTTTAAAAATGTCACCCCCTAAGTGTGTTAATTATCGCGAGAGAATGTCACCCCACCAAAACATCCCGTTTTCTTAAAAAGGAATCAAACCCATTGCTTATTTAGTCTTTTACTTTGACTGCAATGGAATACTATGCCGGCTTTGATTTTACATTACCATAAGGTTTCTCAAAGATCTCTTGTACAATTTCAAACACCTCTCGATAAACGGGTAATCCTGGTTTCCAGGATAAACCTTCTTTTCCTAACCATGCGTATTCTGACTTACATACGCTTGGTTTGTGATTGCTATCTGTTACTACTTCTTTTAATTTCTCTGCTTTCTTTTTTTCTATTGGCTTAGTTTCAAACACTATATTTTTGTAACTTGCTCTTATGCCAAAATATGGTGATACCAATAC
>JAITFS010000214.1 GCA_031281195.1 Oscillospiraceae bacterium | reverse complement strand
TGCTTTTGTTATCTCACGGTTTAATCGCTCGCGTTCTTTGTTAATATCAACCAGCTCTGATAGTGGCATATAGATACGGGCATCATTTGTTACTGCTGTTACATAATTATCTAGGTCATTTTGTGAAATCCCTGCATCAGATAGGCTTTGGACAATTACTAAATCATCTGCATAAGCAAGCCGTGAAATATACGCTCTACCAGCTTCATATAGAGAAGTATTATTACTAATTATTATGACTTTTGCTCTTTTTGACGGAGGAACATTTAGCTCTGCTCTACGGGAGCGGACAGCATTAATTGCGGACATTATTGATTCAAAATCTGCTTCTTCTTTTGGGAAACTTAACTGCTCATTAAAGCTGGGATACTGTCTCATCATTAGTACATTTTCACTATGCGGCAAGGCTTGCCAGATTTCTTCGGTGATAAAAGGCATAAAAGGATGCAAGATAGTAAGGAAATCCTTAACGATATATAATAAAACGCTCCTTACCACAATATCTGTGTTGGAATTATCATCGGCAGTACCGTGAACATCTTGTGGTAACTCACTTGTAATTTGTGTATTAGCGAAACGTGGCTTTGTGATTTCGATATACCAGTCACAAAAATCGTCCCAGATGAAGTCATATACCTTTGCAGCGGCAATTCCAAGCTCAAACTTGTCTAAATTATCACAAATCTCACTTGCAAGAGTATTAAGCTTTGACAAAATCCATTTATCTTCGAGTTCTAATGGTAATCTAATTATATCAGAGATGTTTGTTTTAATGTTTTCGTGTTTATTATCACTATTATCATCAAATCTCATCAGTACATAACGTGCAGCATTCCATATTTTATTTGCAAAATTACGCATAGCTTCACAACGCTCGGGATAATAACGCATATCATTACCGGGGCTGTTGCCCGAAACAATGTAAAAACGCAAAGCATCAGCACCATAGGTATCAATAATATCAATAGGGTCTACGCCGTTTCCTGCGGATTTGCTCATTACACGACCTAAATTATCACGAATCATGCCATGAATTGCAACAGTTTCAAAGGGAGCTTCACGCATAAACTCCATTCCGGAGAATATCATTCGTGCTACCCAAAAGAAAATGATGTCAACTCCACAGCTAAGCACGGAAGTGGGGTAAAAGTATTGCAAATCCTCAGTATTCTCAGGCCAGCCAAGTGTTGAAAAAGGCCATAATGCCGAAGAAAACCATGTATCAAGCACATCTTCGTCTTGTTTTATATCCGGTGAATTGCACTTTTCACATACCTCTGGGTCAAAACGGCTAATTGTTATATGACCGCAGGAGCAATACCAGGCAGGTATTCTATGACCCCACCACAATTGACGGGAAATGCACCAGTCTCTTACATTATCCATCCAGTGTGTATAGATTTTCTTAAAGCGTTCAGGCACAAACTTGATAGTACCATCATCAACAACACGTGTAGCTTCAACGGTTAGCGGCTTCATCTTAACAAACCACTGCTCTGATGCAACAGGTTCAACAACCGTATGACAACGGTGACATGTACCGATATTTAGCGTGTGATCTTCTGTTTTTACTAACAATCCGAGTGCTTCTAAATCAGCAAGCACTTTTTTGCGGGCTTCATATCTCTCAAGACCGTTATAAACACCACTGTTAATGATTTTTGCATCCTCATCTATAACTAAAATCTGGTCAAGATTATGCCGCTGACCAATGTCAAAGTCATTTGGGTCATGCATAGGTGTTATCTTAACACAACCTGTACCAAACTCGCTATCAACATAGTCATCAGCAATGATTCTTAGCTCACGGTTCATTAGTGGAAGAATTGCGGTTCGTCCGACTAGATGCTTGTAACGCTTGTCATCAGGGTTAATTGCAACTGCTGTATCTCCGAGCATGGTCTCCGGACGGGTGGTAGCAACAACCAACGTATCAGATGAACCTGATACAGGGTAACTAAGATAATATAACAAGCTTTCACGTTCTTCGTGCTCAACCTCGGCATCTGATAGAGCAGTTCTACAGCTTGGACACCAATTTATAATCCTAAGCCCTTTATAAATTAATCCTCTTTCATAAAGAAGAACAAAAACCTCACGAACAGCTCGGGAACAACCCTCGTCCATTGTAAATCTTTCACGAGTCCAGTCGCAGGAGCTACCCATTTTCTTTAGTTGCTCGATAATACGACTACCATAAAGCTCCTTCCATGCCCAAACACGCTCAAGAAAAGCTTCACGTCCAATGTCCTGCCGTGTTAAACCCTCATTATTGCGTAAGTCTTCTTCAACTTTTATCTGAGTAGCGATACCGGCATGGTCTGTACCCGGTACCCAAAGTGCTGCAAAACCCTGCATTCTTTTATATCGTATGAGTATATCTTGAATTGTATTATCAAAAGCATGACCCAGATGGAGCTGCCCTGTAACATTTGGCGGCGGAATAACAATAGTAAACGGCTTTTTATCAGGGTCTATATGCCCGACAAAATAACCGCCGTCTTCCCACATCTTATATATACGGTCTTCAACCAATTTTGGGTCATAAGTCTTTTCAAGCTCTCGCATTGGTGTTTTCTCCTTAGTTTTTGAAAATCATATTTACATAATAAGATAGTACTATAGGGTGAACTATATCAAGTGGACCAAAAACATGATTCTGATTTTTTTGATAAACATTAGAAGATTCATTGGCAAAAAATAAGCAGTTGTTCCTATACCACCAAGATATTCTAGTATCATCCCATATCCGGTATCGTAAACAATCAATTGGGTAAAAACCAAATTGTTTAAAAACTCCTGCCCAATATGATGGAAAAGCTTCATTTATATGGTCAGTACCCATTTGTCCGGGAAATGCAGCAGAAAACAAAATTTGGTTGCTGTGCTTACATAATGATTCGACAAAAGTGTCAGCGTGTTTTTTGGGAATATGTTCAGCAACTTCCAATGTGCTTACTAAGTCAAACTTGCGGTTTAAATCAAACGGCGTATCTAAATTATGTGATGTAAAACATTCAGAAGGTATTAGTAAGTTTTCTCTGTTTACATAATCACCGTCAATTCCTGCTATATCTGATACTCCTAGTTTGTTAAACACAGAAAGCCATGCACCCATACCGCAGCCAACATCAAGAACTGAATTAATTTTCCCGGTGCTTTGTAGAACTAATGGTATAATTACCTCAGCGGAGGTTATAACATGTTCTTGATCTTCATAGAAACCTTCATCATACGGGGTGTAAGAAGTTAAAAAATTTGATACAGTGTCAAGCCACTGAGATATAGTTGGGAAGTCTTCAATTGTTATATTTTCTATGAGTAGAGCTGGCACTACATTTTGTGTTGAGTTAACAATAGCAGCAACAGCTTCTTCAATATCAGAGATTATATCAACAGCTATAGTTTTATCATCTGTTTTCGTAACAAAATCAATAGCTTGCTGTATAGTTGATACAAGAGAAGTTAGTTCTCGTTTGTTCATAATTGTGTAAAAACCTTTCTCAGTGTGATAGTTCGTTAGTAGTTGTTGTAAAACTGCAAAGAGTATTTGCTTCTCATATAGAGTTTACTATAAAGTGTTAGATACTTGATTTGCATAAAGATTGTAGATTTTGTAGAAAGGCCATTGTCCCGGTTTAAGGTTTTTCTCATTTTCATAATTAAATAACCATGGTTTTATTCCACCTGCAAAATGAAGGATTCGTGGAATATACCATGGATTACCACCACAAACTTCAGATGCTCGATCAAAGAACCAAATACAGAAATTGTAAGGTTGATACCAGAGATTAATTGTTGTTGGGTAGTCAAAATATTTGATATCACCAACTAATGCAGCAGCAATAAGACCTTGATCACCAAAATATATCTCATCCTTATCCGGGTAAATCTCTACAAGAGCATCTTTTAACGCAATATAATCATAAATAGACATGTTTTCTTGCCGCATTTTTTCCAGATTTATAACAAATGAACCTGAATTAAAGATTCCTCGAAGAATTGCCAAACGATGTTCATCATTACTTAAATCATCTCTTTCCATTGGTTTAAGACCACCAACACCATCACTTTTATATCGAATGGCGGTAACTATTAGTGAACACGATTCGAAATCTCCGAAATAATAATCGCTGATATCCCCAAGTATCAATACATCTGCTGCATCAATATATATAATTCTATCTATATCAACAGGGAGATATTTATGACATTCTAATGTGAAATAAGCCTCATAAGGCCATGAGCCGGACTTAGATATAACTCCGCCTTTAGTTGCAAGCTCCTCATATAGTGCTGCATCTTCAATTAGAATCTTGTTAAAAATAATCCCCAGTTCATTACAATATTTGTTTATACAATCTATTGTCTCATCGCTTACTCGACTGTAAAAAAAGTAAAAATGCACTTCGTAATTTAAAGGATGAGAAACTAAATTGTCTGCAATACTATAAAGTTGTACAGGTATTAGTTTTGCGTATGTTTCATCAGATGATGTCATAATGTTTATTCTTTTTCTTTTCATACATACTCACAATCAAGAGAAAGTTTAAAAATAATTAGATAGTTCAACAAGTGGAATTATATTGCAAACAAAAAGATATGTCAATGTGATTAAGTATGACAATTAAAAGGGTTGTTTGAGCTATTACTATTATATAATGTGTATTTTAGCATAATATTATCTGATTTTTGCTAAAGAAAAATGTAACTTTGCCGATAAAAGAATACAGAAAGGATATTTTTTGTCATTTAACTCAAAAGGGAACGCACGCCCCGAAAGAGTTTTTTGAAATAAATAATAATAAACAACACATGCCGAGAGGTAAGGATACCTCCGGAGAAAAAGAAAGGAATCAAAATCATGAGAATCAACAACAACATTACGGCTATCAACAGCCACAGACAGTACGGAATTAACAACGTAGCAATCGGCAAGAATGTCGAAAAACTCAGTTCAGGTTTCAGAGTCAATCGTGCAGCAGACGACGCAGCCGGACTGGCCATATCAGAGAAAATGCGTACCCAAATCCGCGGCCTCAATATGGCATCGAAAAACTCACAAGACGCAATATCACTTGTACAAACAGCAGAAGGCGCACTTCAATCAACACACAACATTATGCAAAGAATGCGCGAGCTGGCAGTACAATCAGCAAGCGGCACAAATGATACTGATGTAGACCGTGCAGCACTCGACCTTGAGTTCCAACAACTCTCTAGTGAAATTAAACAAATTGCTGAAACAGTAAAGTTCAATGACATGACAGTGTTTAATGTTGGACAAGGATCAGATGGTACAACCTTCACAATCCAATCAGGTGCAAACTCAAGAGATATCACTACATTCAGCATTGGTGGACTAGGAGTAACTGCGCTTAGAGTAGATGCACAAACAAGTGCTTCAATAGCAATCTCAACGCTTACGAGAGATATCAATAGTCTCTCAATGGACAGAGCAAAACTAGGTGCCATTCAAAACCGCTTGGAGTTTAAGATTCAAAACCTTGACAATTCAGCCGAAAATCTACAAGCAGCCGAAAGCCGCATTCGCGATGTAGACATGGCAAAGATGATGACAGAGTTCACAAAGAACAACATCCTCTTCCAAGCCTCAACAGCAATGTTAGCCCAGGCAAACGCAGTACCACAAAGTGTTTTACAGCTCTTAGGCTAGTTGCCTGCCGACAACTGACGTCGGCGGGAGGAGTTGAAACAAGATTCAATTTAAGCCGTAGAAAACAAACCGCCGCGTCGGCAGCATAACAAGTACTTAAGTGCGTGCGAAACCCCGAGCTTCACAGCTCGGGGTTTAATTTTGGTAATCTTACTTTATGCTTGGATTATATGGTGTTTTTTAGCGGTTTCTATCCGAATAACTGCACGTCCATGTGCAGATATTCGGCGCTACACCGTCCATGGTTTCGCTCTACGAAACCGAAAAAACACATATATTCCAAGCATTTCAAGAGAAAACAATACATAAACAAAAAATTAAAACAAAAAAATGCTAAAGTATTTTTGAGCAAAGACGATAAAGTAATTAACGGTGAAACGCAAGGACGCGTTGACGAAGAGTTAAACCTCTTAAAAAACAGCAAGGTAGCTTATAAGAGAACTTCTTTATAAACGCGTTTCGAATCACAGGTTCGAGACCAATTTTCGTACCTTGAAAAGTTTATAAAGACGCATGATAGTTACCAAAAAGGATAAAACAATCATTTTTTAGTAGTTATTTTAACAACTCAGCATTTTAATTGTCATTAAACTCAAGTAAGGGATACGCACCCCAAGAAAGAGTTTTTATGAAAATGTGAGCAACTTAAATATTTCATAAGAAAGCTCACAAATATAAGGAAAGTTAACAAACACCGAGGGGTAAGGACACCCCCGGACAAAAAGAAAGGAAGCAAAATCATGAGAATCAACAATAATATTACAGCAATCAACAGCCATAGACAGTATGGAATCAACAATCTTGCAATCGGCAAAAATGTTGAAAAATTAAGCTCCGGTTTCAGAGTAAACCGCGCAGCAGACGACGCCGCAGGGCTCGCAATCTCAGAAAAAATGCGTACACAAATCCGCGGACTCAACATGGCATCCAAAAACTCACAAGACGCAATCTCCCTCGTACAAACAGCAGAAGGCGCACTCCAAACAGCACACAACATCATGCAAAGAATGCGTGAGCTTGCAGTTCAGTCAGCAAGCGGCACAAATGACACAGATGTTGACCGTCTGGCACTAGACCTCGAGTTTCAACAGCTCACACATGAGATTAAACAAATTGCTGAAACAGTAAAGTTCAATGACATGACAGTATTTACTTCAGGTCAAGGAGCAGCAGGCACAACCTTTACAATTCAATCCGGTGCAAACTCAAGAGATATCACTACATTTAGCATTGGTGGATTGGGAGTAACAGAACTTAATGTAAGAGCACAAGTAAGTTCTTCAATAGCAATTTCAACTCTTACAAGAGACATCAACAGTCTTTCAATGGACAGAGCACGTCTTGGTGCAATCCAAAACCGCTTGGAGTTTAAAATCCAAAACCTGGATAACTCAGCAGAAAATCTACAAGCAGCCGAAAGCCGTATTCGCGACGTAGACATGGCAAAAATGATGACTGAGTTTACAAAGAATAATATACTCTTCCAGGCATCAACAGCAATGTTAGCACAAGCAAACTCAAT
>JAITFS010000042.1 GCA_031281195.1 Oscillospiraceae bacterium | reverse complement strand
GGTGACGACCCGTTTAGCCCCGATAATGTATTTATATGGTCTGATGAGTTTCGGCAAATGCTTGGTTTTGAAGATGAAAATGATTTCCCAAATGTGCAGGGCAGTTGGAGTAATCGTTTACACCCTGACGATAAGGACAGGGTTATAAAAGCAATTGACGCCCATCTACAGGATAAAACCGGGAAAATAGATTTAAACGTTGAATACCAAATGATGAAAAAAGATGGTACTTATGCTTATTATCAAACAATGGGTACCACAGTTCGTGATGAGTTTGGCAAGCCTGCTCGTGTTGTTGGCTCACAGCAGGATATAACCCACAGACGTAAGCTGCTTGATGAAACTGAAAGTAAATATCGCGAGGCTGAGGAAGCAAATAGAGCAAAAAGCACATTTCTTAGCACTATCAGCCATGAGATTCGTACCCCGATGAACGCAATTTTAGGTATTGCAGAAATCGAGCTTATGAATGATTCACATTGTAATACTGCACGAGCCGTTTTTGAGAAAATATGGTCCTCGGGCGATATGCTAATGAGTATCATAAATGATATTCTCGATTTTTCAAAAATAGAGGCAGGTAAGCTTGATATAATAAACGATAAATACGGTGTTGCAAGTCTTATCAACGATACTGTGCAGCTTAATATCATGCGAATTGGTAGCAAAGAAATAATATTTGAGCTTCAAGTTGATGAAAACATTCCCGAGTATTTAATCGGTGATGGATTACGTGTGAAGCAAATTCTTAACAATCTACTCTCTAACGCATTTAAGTACACGCAGGAGGGTAAGGTTGCTTTAAATGTTTATGCAGAAGAAAATAAAAACACCGATGATGAGATTATTATAATTTTTGAAATATCCGATACCGGTCTTGGAATGTCAGAGGATCAAGTCGAAAGGCTTTTTGACGAATACACACGTTTTAATGAAAAAACCAATCGTTTCACAGAGGGTACAGGGTTAGGAATGAGCATTGCAAATAATCTTGTAACCCTTATGAATGGTAGTATTAGTGTAAAAAGCAAAATTGGAGAGGGTACACATTTTACAATTCGTTTACCGCAAAAAAAGAATGGTTCAGATGTTTTAGGTCATGAAGTAGCAGAAAACTTAAAGCTTTTCCGCACAAATGGCAGAGCACAACTGGAACGCGCTCAAATGTCACGAGAACCAATGCCTTATGGAAGTGTGCTTATTATTGATGATGTGGATGTAAATATTTATGTAGCAAGAGGTCTTTTAACACCGTATAGACTAAATATTGATTCTGCTGATAATGGATTTACTGCAATTGAAAAAGTAGAAAAAGGCAATGTATATGACATTATTTTTATGGATCACATGATGCCGCAAATGGACGGTGTAGAAACAACCAAGAAATTACGGGCACTTGGTTATACATCTCCAATTGTTGCTTTAACTGCCAATGCCGTTGTAGGGCAGGTTGACTTTTTCATAGAAAACGGATTTACAGATTTTATTTCCAAACCAATTGATATACGCCAGCTTAACATGGTGCTAAATAAATATATTCGCGATAAGCAACCTCCTGAGGTGCTTGAAGAAGCCAGACGTTTAAATGATATTCAAATTAGCAACAATATTGATAAGGGTCGATTGTCAGGTGTATACATAAATGGGATAAATATTGATGAGGCTTTAGAGCAGTTTGGTAACGCCGAAGCATATATAGAAATCTTAAATGTTTATGCGATAAATACTCGCAAATTACTCGCAAAAATTAAGAATGTAACAAAAAATGACTTAGAAGCTTATGAAATTACTATTCATAGCTTAAAAGGTTCAAGCAGAAGCATATATGCAAAAGCTTTGGGAGCAATGGCAGCAGATTTAGAAAGCGCAACTATTCTTGGCGATATGGATTATATAAATCAGCACAACCCTCTATTTATAAAATCCGCAAATGATTTACTAATAGAGCTTGATGCGTTTTTTGCTGAACTTGATTCTAAAATAGATAAACAAAAAAAGGATAAACCGGATATTAAGTTATTGCAAAAGCTTCAAGAAGCATGCGAATGTTTTGACATTGAGGAAGTAGAAATGTATATGAAGGAAATCAAGAGTTTTCAATACGATTCGGACGATGGTTTGGTAGCTTGGCTCTATGAAAATGTTGAGTTAATGAACTATGATGAAGTGGCTCAGAAGATTGCAAAAATAATTTGAAATTGATAGGAGTATAGTTATGTTAAATAGATTAAGAGAAGTTGAAAAAAACGAAAACACTGAGGAGGATAACAACCTCAATAATAGAAACCGCAAAAATGATACCGACGATGATAATAATCTTAATGATGGTGGCATTATTAAGAACACAAAATCCCTTGATAAACCGGTAATTCTAGCTATTGATGACTCCCCTGACATATTAAAAACACTACATATAATTTTACGTAATAAATATAAGGTTTATACCCTGCCAAAACCTGAAAAACTAAGTACTATGTTAAGCACAATTGAGCCTGATTTATTTTTGCTGGACTATAAAATGCCTGCCATAAGCGGACTTGACCTTATAACTATTATTCGCAAGCACCCAAAACACAAAAAAACACCTATCATTTTTCTCACCAGTGATGCCTCTCGTGATATAATCACTTCTGCAGTTGCATTAGGCGTATGTGATTATGTTGTAAAACCTTTTAAAAGTGATAAGCTTCGTGCAAAAATTGAAAAACACTTAAACATCTAAAAAACTATAAATACGGAGGATAATAAATATGTTAGTTATGAATATCATCATGGCGGTGTGCTTTTTCCCGATTTGGCCTGTACTTTTCTTTATGATTCGCAATACTAAGGAATCTAAGAAAAATATTATCGTCGGAGTAACGCTTCCACCAAATACTCACAAAGACCCGCAAGTGCTTGTTGTGATAAAATCATTTACCAAGTGGCTAAACATCACAATGATACCACTTGTTCCATTGCTTGCTATACCGTTTTTTATGACTCTGATGGGAGCAGCACTTACATTTTATATGGTGTGGTTACTTTTACTTATCGTTTTACCAATGGGGACTTTTGCGATTCATCGCGAAAAGCTTATGAGGCTAAAACGTGAAAACAACTGGTATAGCGAAGCAACAGAACAAGTACAATCTGAGGTTAAAGCAACAGTTGTACCAACCAAAAAAATTAGTAACATATGGTTCTTTATTCCAACAGTTATATCTTTGTTACCGCTTATTTATTCGCTCACAGGTACAATAAACTGGGATGTATCAGCAGTTTATATAACATTTGCTTTAATGACAGCTTTATTCTGGCCTTTTTATTACATCATATTCCGGTTACGAAGTGAAGTTTTAAACGAAAATATCACTCTCACAACGGCACTTACTAGAGTACGTCGCAACAATTGGGGTAAGTTTTGGTTAATCGCAACATGGGCAACAGGTTTGTTAAATCCGTTTTTATTACTATTTGAAGAAAATATGACTGCACTTTTAGTTCTCATTTTAGGGTACACAATCTTGTTAATTGCATTATCAATTTACACAGAGTTTGCAACCAGAATTGCACAGCAAAAACTAACACAGGGTGAGACAAGTGATAGTTATGTTGATGAAGATGACCATTGGATTTGGGGTTTGTTTTATCTCAATAAAAATGATAAACATTTCTTTGTGAATGACCGTATCGGCATGAATATGTCATGCAATCTCGCAAAACCTGCCGGTAAAGTGCTGATGATATTTGCAGTGCTTTGTCTTGTTTTAATGCCATTTTTCGGAATATGGATGTGGATTGAAGAAATTACCCCTGTTCGTCTTGTGCTGACTGACACAACTCTTACAGCACGCAGCACCGGGTTATACACCTACACTATCAAACTAAGTGATATTAACTCTGTTGAGCTTGTTGATGAAATGCCACTCATTCTATCCCGAAATGATGGCTTTGGTTCTGCTAATTTATTAAAGGGGCGTTTCACAGCCTCGCATTTGGGTACAGTTTTTCTCAGTGTGCAACCAAATGACCCGCCGTTTTTGGTAATCGTTGCCGCCGACCGAACATACATAGTCAACGATGCAGATAGTGCAAAAACGCGAGAGGTGTATAGATTTATTTGGGATTGGGGGGTTGATTATTCTACTAAGAATTAAAGACTACTTATTATTATAATAAAAGAGGTTTAATGTCATTTTGACACTAAACCTCAAAGTGTTGCTATTACTAGGTTTTATTCTTCTACCTAACTTTGTTCCGAAAGGTATATCAAAACACGGCTTTGGATTATTCTTGCAGCTTCTTCAGCGCTTATTCGACCGTTGAAAAAATCAGATGCGTTTTCACTGATTATAACCCATAGTGCCACATTATGTTCCTGTACAGATGAAATGGAATCTATAAGTGACAGTATCTGCAAGGATTCCTCTACAGATATTTCATCAATTACTATTCGTTTTCCATCCATTGATGTGATACTTCTACCATCAGGTATCATAGCTTTTGCAAGTCGTTCTTCAAAAACTGCTTTGTTGATCGGAAATGATCTATGAATATTCATCTGTCCAAAATCATCAGACAATATTAAACGCACAAACTCCCAAGCAACATTTTGATTTTCACTGTTAGCAGATATAGCTATATTACTATCTGTGTTAAAAATACCACTTGCTCTGCTTTCACCCGGAAAACCTTTGAAAACGATTTCACTTCCATATAATGACCGGTTAAATCGATATGAATCAAAATCAATTAATTGTCTGAGTGCCATTATTTGACGACCGGCAATGATTTCATCCCAACCAGCACCAAAACCAAAGAAAATATCCGGATCAGCTTCCATTGGAAATATGTCAGCCAGTTTAAGAAGTTTTACAAAATCGTCGCTGTCGAAAAAAGCTACTCTCGAATTCCAATCTATAAATTGTTCAACATTATACATAAACGCAAAGTGTAAAAATCGTATTTTTGACATACCTGTACCAATAGGTATATCAGCCTCCGGATTTGCATCAAGGACAGCTTTAAACTCTTCAATAGTCCAGCCTGTGTTTCTGCCTATTATTTCAGGATTACCAATTATTGTAAATATATCAAATGCCGGGAATATCTGATACAAAGTGCCGTCAATTTCTGCCGCTCGTAAAACATTACTAATAAAATCATCACGATTTATCTCAGTATCATTATCCAAAAATGTACCTAAGTCAACAAACAACCCTCTTTCTGCATACTGTCTAAACGGCAATTCTGATAGAACTAAAATATCCGGCACTCTACCTGTTATAATATCTGTGTTTAATCTCAAAAGTGCTGTACTATCATCTGCACTAATATTATAAACTGAATAATCAATAACATGTATCCTAAACGCGTCGCTTGTTCTGTTAAATTGTACAACAGCACTCAATATAAGATTGTCGATATTTATACCTGCCAGAGTGAGTTGCGTTCTTTCTTGGCGTTCGGAGCTTGATTTTTTTGTAAAAAGAATTAATTCTATGACAGGAGGATCTAAGCTTTCACGAGCTGTAAAAGTAGCAATTAATATTTGTCCATTTGTTAAGATATTAACATTTATCAACATATCAAACATTAAATCGCTATCTATAAAGTCCAAAACTAATGCTATATCATTTGTTTCAATGTCTACTCCATATAATGCCATTCCTGAGATAAATAAAACACTAAACTCATTATTTTCATTAAAAACGCGAATTCTACCGTCGAGAGGTAAATTTATCGTATCACCCCATCCTTGCTCTTCAACAATGATTTTTCGTATTGTTCCTTGACCGTCAAAATTCGCGATAGTCCCATCGGTCATTCTGATTAATTCAAAGTTCCAAAAATTTCTAACATCAAGGTTAAATAAAAACCTGCTTGTATTATCAATAACAGTAACTTTATCTACTAACCCAATATAGATATTATCTTCATTATCAATACAAATTTTTACGTTATAAATTCTAACGTCCACAAGGTATTCACTTATATCAAGTGATAATAGCTCTGCTCCTGTATTGTCCAGCTTGCGTAAAATGTTAGTTTCTGTGAATCCTAATCCATGATTTAGTACAGTTTCAAGACTCCAAAGGAAACCGTTATTATCAATAATTACCTTATTTATATAAACACTACCTGTCCCATCCTGAGTATTAAACAATGAATAATTTGGGAGTTCAATAAAATCTTTCTTTTTAAGGTTCATCGAATATATCATGTTGTTACTAGTAGTAAAATAAACTGTTTCCTCATAGAATATTATATTATTCATATCTAATCGATCTTTTACATGTTCCGGAAATTGAATAATCTCCGGAACATGTATGAAATCTGTTATATCGGCGTTGCGTTCATTTCCACAAGCAACTATTACAATGAATAATATTGCTAAAAGTAATATAAGTGTTTTTAAACGCATATTGTACATCCCTAACTGTGTCGATAAGTTCATCTTTGTATATCAACTGTAACTAAGCTAATACTATTATCATCGTCGTTTGCACCAATATTCTTAACCAACAGAGTATTTTGTCCTATAAAACCTTGAGGAACTTGTGTATATTTGTCATCTACTATTACTAAACGCTCTTCGTATGTGTCTGTATTAATAATCCATAAAGATTCTCTTGATGATGGTAATGAGTTTTCATCGTTACGATTACTCTGGAACGCAATTATCAATCCATCAGGACTTAAAACCGGATTCCCTATCCACGACAAATGCCATCCACCAGATTCTACATAATTAAGAAACAGTTCATCATAGGATTTACCATTATATGTGTTGCTTGTTATTACAGTTGCTGTTTGCATAATGGGGTCAATTTTGTATATCCCGGTATCTGTGCAAGCAAAAAACTTATCTGCTTCTTCATTAAAAAGAAACAGAAAAGCCATAACACTCCATTCAGACGGAATTGCTACAAGCTTGCCGTTGGTTTCAACAGAATAAAAAATGTACTCAAAATTTCCTTCACCACTACTATGTAGATTTACAACAAAAGGTTTTCCGCCAACTTCAACTAATTTTCCTTCTTCACTAAGTATTCTGAATCTATCCATTTCAGAAACATAATTCTGATGTAAGATGCCATGATTTTCAACAAAATTACCCTCATCATCTACAATCTGTCTCATAAGGTTATTAACATCATCATGTGGCATTTTGTCAATATCTAATGCTACATCATCATTAAGTTCAATTACATTAAATGGTTTGTTTGATATATTTGTACGATTTTCAAGTGCTAATGCAAGTGCAACACCACCTGCAAGAACCATAGCTACTATAAGTAGCAATAGTATTCGTTTCATTCGTTTTTTCATGATAATCTCCATAAATATGATTGTTCTCCATGTTTTGAAGATATCATCTTTTTTCACTAATTTCAATAGATTCTACATAAATGATAAATATAAATACATAATTGCAATAATACATAAAGCTTAGTTAGCATTTTATGTGTTTATATAGTATATTTTCATTAGAATGTTATGTAACTAATTGAGTATGAAAAGAGGTTTAATGTCATTTTGACATTAAACCTCAATGTGTTGTAAATACTAGGTTTTACAAATATCTTACACCTATTGCTTTGTCAGTTTTTGTAATTGGCAATGCATCATTAGCCATGCAAACTTGAAGCTGATGGCGATTGATGGCAACAGTATAGTAAACCGTGCGTTTTTTGGGGTTAGGTATTTGTCTGCAAGTGATGGAACGCCAACAAATGCTGTTTTCGGATTTCTTGCTATTTTGTTTCGGTTGATAGCAGAAGAATCTCCTGATGCTTTATGCGTTGCTTTTGATTTGCCTGCACCTACGTTTCGCCATGAAAAATATGATAAGTACAAAGCTCACCGCAAAGCAATGCCGGAAGAGCTGGTTGTCCAAATGCCAATTCTTAAAGAAGTTCTCGACGCTATGAATATCAAACGCTACGAGATTGCAGGGTGGGAGGCTGACGATATATTAGGCACACTCTCTAAGGTTTGCGAGGACGACATAAAGAAGCTGTAGCATTACTTGCATTTTGCTACAGCCCCGTCGAAAAAACAGCAGTGCGTTCGATATGTATCAAATTAAAATAAACAGAAAAGAATTGTCTTTGGTGTGAGTGGAAAACTTACGCTTGCTACGTTGATTATCCACCGTTGTTTCTAATTAAGTCTTATAATTCATTGCATCGCATAATTTCCGTAGTATATCCATAGTTACATAGCTGTCAGCAGTTTTCGCCATTGAATCAAAGGATTTTTTCAACTGTGCGACTACTGGATTATTTTTGATTTTTTCAATCTCAATATCAACTTTTGATTTGTAAGGTTGTAGCGATATCAGTGACTACCCCTTTTCGTAGTCGCAAAACATTGACACAAGCTTGTCAAACAAATCAGCTTCTATAACTTTCACTATTTGCTATGAAATGTGTTCTAAAGCCATCAGAAGCGTTTTTACTGTCGATGTGTCTTTTTCCATCTCGCCACCATATCTCGAGTTGTGTAGCATCATCAGCAGTTGTGTTTCGTATAAGTAAGTTATTATTCTTTATATTCATTAATTCTATCCATAAACCTTTCAAATACCTGCTCTCTATCTCTTACTGTTTCATAATAAGGTAGGTTATTTTTAATGCATTGGTTTTTCATTAAGATGCTTTGCTCTACTATATATTCACAATTTTCTCTTATTTCTTCGTCAGTTTTATAGAATGTATAATCCTTTTCAGTGTCGTAAGTTTTTTGTATATTAAAACGTTCTTCGGGGGTTACATCAGAAGTGATAAAATAGAATATTTCGCAATTACAACCTGCTATGTATTTCATGTAATCATCGGGTAATAGTTGGTATACATCCAGTACCATGCCTCGTTCAAATTCTTCATATTCATCACTACCTATCATGGCACTTATAAACGGTGCGATTTTTCCGCTGATATTGTAAAGTATATCTAGCGATGACATTTCAGCATAGGTGTTTATCCCAAGCTCGGGAAATACACGCTCAAATGCAGCGTTGATTGAATCCATGCTAACGTGCTGATAGCCAAATCGATTTGCTATCATGCGTGATATTGTACTTTTTCCTGCTCTTGGCACTCCTGCAATAATGATATTGCTTTTCAATTTTAACCTCTTTCTTTTGCAATCATTCCACCATAAATCTCCACAAAATGCCTACTTTATCAGTAAAGTTACCTGCTAATTCATTATAGTGTGTCGTGCTTACCTAATTAGTTTTTACAAATTATACCATATTTGTGGATTATAAAATACTATCATGATGAAATATCGATCTTAGTGTAAAATATAAAATATATGTAGGAGAATATTCACACTCTTTACCACTTTTAACTTCCACCCAGCGCATCGCACCCCTTTCCTTGGCAGTTCCGCTGCATTTACTAAAGTAAATAATAGACAAGAAGTTTAAAAGAGCCCAAACCAGTCTGTAAATGGTGCGATTGCAGGCAGAGAAAAAACTTACCATTTACATTGCAGTTGACTGCACCTGAGCGTGGTGTAGATAAAAAGAGTACAAGAGGTCATCAAAAAGTGATTTAATGGAGTTGTAAAAGACCCAAAATCACTAAAAGGAGGCAACCTCTTGTGGAGAAGATTGTATCAGAAGTCGCAGAGAATTTCATTAAGAACATTTTAGAAATCCTTTCAATCGGTGGCAGCATTGAGGAAATTGAAACCGTAGCATTGCGAGAGGTAAAAGATTGTGCAGCAAAACTCATTGGAATACACGCGCGTGCAGTCGATGTTGCTATCGTATCGGATAAATCAATACGCCGAGAGCATGGGTATGCGATTGAACGCCGTGGCGATGAGCGACGCATTACAACCTTGATTGGCGAAGTGAACTATGAGCGGATGTCAATAGCTATTAAAAAATGTCTAAAAATAGCGTTTTAATTATGTAGTTAAATAGCAAAGTGCTGGTCAGTTATTCTAAAGCTGCAGGTTCAGCAAAGAATGTATTAAACGTGTTTTGTTTTTGTTTCATAATTTCCTTACGTTCCTTTAGTCTGTAACTATCACCTTTAATGCTGATGACTTGACAATGGTGTAATATACGGTCAAGAATAGCCGAAGCAATAGTAATATCAGAGAAGACTTCATTCCAATTAGAGAACGCTTTGTTAGAAGTAAATATAGTTGTATTTTTTTCATACCTTTTAGTGATAAGTTGAAAGAAAAGATTTGCACCTTGAATATCCATAGGAAGATAACCGATCTCATCAATAATTAAAACTCTGTATTTAGCGTAATTCTTAAGTCTCTCTTGCAAACGGTTTTCGAAATGAGCTTTGTTGAGTGCTGTGATGAGGTTGCGGCAACTAATGTAGTATGTAGAGTATCTGTTTTGTGCGGCAATCATACCTAAAGCGACAGCGAGATGCGTTTTACCGACACCTGGCGTACCTAAGAATACGACATTTTCTTTGTTTTCAACGTACCGCATAGTTGCAAGTTCCATTATTTGTTCTAGGTCTATGCTAGGTTGGAAAGAGAAATCGAAAGTTTCTAATGTCTTTTTAAAAGGGAATCCCGACATTTGAATTTGACTTTCAACAGCTCTTGTTTTCTTTGCAAGAGCTTCTTCTGTCAGAATATGGTCTAAAATATCAACCACATTTGTTTTGTTATGAATTGCTTTTTCTAGATAATTGTCAATGGTTGTCAATGTGTGTTGCATTTTTAGAGATGATAGATTTTACTTAATACGTTCGTATGCTAATGTATTCATCACATTTCACCTCCGGCAACACAGTCATATATACTCAAATCATGAGGTTTTACTGTGTAATCAACGAACGCAGGATTTGAGAGTAGTATGTTTTCTGTGTCAAAACTTTGTTTTACTAGAAGTCTACAGTAATGCTCACGATTAACCACCATATCCTTCTTTTTCTTTGAAATCTTACGTAACGCAATCTGTTTTCCTTCATAATATGCTGCCAACATATTATCTAAGACTACTATTGCAACATCTCTGCCTATATATTCTGATGGCACAGAATATTTGTTTTGAGCATAGCTGATAAGGCAATCTTTTTCTACTCGTCTCAAATTAATTTTATCGATTATGTACTCTCGTTTAAGTGGGTTCAGCTCTTCTTTAACCAATCGCTCAAAAGGTCGCTCATTTGTCGTGTTATGCACTTTGCCGTTTACCTTGTTGCACCATTCGACAGCTTGTGAATTTAGATTAGCTAAAGAATCGTAACGTATACCTATCATAAAATTATTTCTCACAAATGATACTGTACGTTCTACTTTTCCTTTTGTTTGACCACGGTATGGTCTGCACAATACTGGCTTGAATCCGTAAAATCCTGCAAAATCTTCAAACTGTTTATTCAATTCACTCTCTGATTGTTTAAGAAGACGTTTTATCACTACCTGTTTCATGTTGTCATAAAGTATCTCGTGAGGGTAACCTCCGAAATATCGAAATGCGTTGATATGACACTGTATCAATGTGCTTGTACTCATATCTGTTACAAACTCTATGTATCTCATGCGTGAATAACCTAATACCATTACAAAACAGTACAGCTTGTAGCTCTCTCCTGCTTCATAAACTTGATAATCTTCAAAATATGCCCAATCTATTTGACCTTGTAGTCCTGGCATTGTTTCAAATCGTACTGTCGCTTTTTCATTCATATCTGCTTTCCTTGATGATACATATTGGCGCACTATCGTGTATTTGCCCGTAAAACCTTGTTCTTCTAGTTTCTCTAATATTCGCTGTGACGAGTACGGTGCTTCTGACAACCATAGATCTATTTGATGTTTGTATCTGTCCAATTTTGACTGCTTCCGCTCTTTCAAATGATATATTGGTCGAACCTCTGATTGTGAATACTTCTTGGCTGTCCGCCAGTCTATGTTATGCTTTAAACCTATTTCTTTGTAATTTAACCCTTTTTGTCTGTCGTTGCGTATTTCCACCCAATTCAGTCCTTTCATGTGACACACTCCTTCTGCGTGAGTGTATCATTTTTTATCTCAGAACTGCTACTTAACTACATTTTTTAACCGTCTTTTTTCGGCATTTTATCACCGTTAATGACATCCCGTCCTATGGCTTGGAGTAGCGAAACGCTTGAGCAATTAGCTCCGATTTTGGCTAATGGACATGTTGCGATTCAACAGAAACAGCCTGTAATACTTGACTTACCAAAGTCTTTAAAGAAAGTTACAGACAATGCTGGCAAATCTTTTCGAAATTGGTCGCTCGGTTTGCCACATCCTGATGCTATTGGCACTCTTCCCATTTCTGGGAAAATCAATGGTACACAGGTACTTCTTAAACGTTTTACTTAATCATTTTTTGGTGGCTTAAAAAATCCTACATTAACTTGACACAGTCAATATCGATAAAAGTGCTTGAATATTCTATACCTTAGTGATATGCTAATCACGACTTATATTTTCAAAAGTAGGTTTAGAAAAATAATGGAAATTGAAGTAAAAAAGTCTGCATATAAACATGGGTGTACATACGATGATATAATAAATTGTTAAAGATTTCCTATTGTTACAAAAATGCTAATAAGAGATGAAAGCAAATATTTATACATTGGATTAGATACAAAAGGTAGGTTAATTGAGTTATTAGTAAATCATAATGGCATAAGTGTAATTTTTCATGCAATGAAGTTAAGAAAAATCTTTGAAAATTTAATTAAGTGACTGGAGGTAAAGCGATGGACGATATGAATGAAAAAGAAATTATGAATCTTTCTATTGATGACTTTCGTGAATTAACAGCAGAAGAAACACAAGAAGACAACTTTCGGCGTATGTTTCAAATGTTAGGTTTAATTTTCAAAAATCAACAAGAAATAAAAGAACTATTAGTAACTCAAGCAGTTTCAACGTAGGTTTTCTGTGTGTTACTAAAGTAGTTTAAGTTTCTTCTTTACTTGATTGATAATATGGAGGGGAAAATGAATATTGGTGAATTATACGATTATTTGGACAAAATTGCTCCGTTTAATAATCAAAGCAAGACTGACAACTCAGGGTTGATTGTTGGTGACCGTAATACGGAGGTAAAACGAATCCTTGTATGTCTTGATGTGACAAACAAGGTAGTTGTTGAAGCTGTTGAAAAAGGAATTGACTTGATAATTGCACATCATCCACTTATGTATCGCCCTATATCAAAGATTTCCAGTTTTGATCCGTTACATGCATTAGTAAAAAACAACATCAATCTTATTGCAGTGCATACAAACTTGGATGTTGCTGCTGGTGGTGTTGTGGACTTGATGTTGAAAAAATTCGGCTTCCCAGGTAGTGACATTCCTATCATTCCTTGCAACCCCGATGGAACCGGGTACGGTAGAATCACCGAGTTAGACTCCCCTGTTTCTGCTAAAGATTTAGCTGAAAAATGCAAAACAATGTTTGATTGCACAGTTGTTCGTTATGTTGATGCCGGTAAAGCCATTAAGAAAGTAGGAGTAACCTCCGGTAGTGCTAATGAGTTAGTCGAGCTGGCTCTTAATGAAGGTTGTGATGCGTTAGTTTGCGGTGAGGTAAGTTACAACAGGTTTTTATTCGCAGCGGATTATGGTATATCACTTATTGAAGCAGGGCATTTTCACACTGAGGATATTTATTGTGATGATTTAGTAGAAAGAATAAAATCGCAGTTTAAAGATATTGAAATTGAAAAATCAGTTAATAGTGTAGATGTTTGTGAGTATGTGTAGTGTATACATCAACAAGTACAACAAGTGTTTATATAGTAGGTTCTACATTGTTCAATGCTGATCTAATTCAAGTTTTTTAGTCGTTGATTTCGCTCGTTTATTGCTGATAATAATGTCTCTGATAACGAAGTTGTTTTGTCATTGTTTTTTTCAAGAAGTGCATCTTTTAGTTCATCTATTGAATTAAGAATATTATTTTCTAATTGTGCTAAGCTTGGGTGCGACTTAACAGGACTTGAGTAAATTGCATCGTACACTTTTTCTACTTTCTTTTTAATGTCCTTTTCTTTTATATTATCTAATACACTTTTTAGTTTTGCTGATGCATCTTTTACATAAGCGATTTCATATTGGCGTATTTTTTCTGCATCGGCTGTGTGTTCATTAGCTATTAAAGTTAGAACTAAGATAATACCGTATAAACCCGCTATAGTAAGCTGTATCAATAGTGTTGCTTTATAATCTTCCGGAGCTATTAGTATTAGAATTACACCAATAACAAGTTGAACTATAAAATATCCTACTGATATTGAATAAATTGATAAACCCAGAACTGCTGTTCTTTTGCTTTTACGAGTTATAAACGGTGTAATTACAAGCATAAAATATGCAAAGTGAATAAATCCATAAGAAATCCATACTGTTACATTATGCTCAGAACCACCTAACAAAAAGAAAAATGTGTTAAAAATTGCTAAGAATATCGAATTTAGTATAATCCATAAAATAAACCTTTTCACATTATTGTCCTCCTAAAATTTTTATTATGTTATCATTTATTAAACCCGTACTCAACAAGTGTTACCAAATCTTGCCTTAATCCATGATTTTCACCTGTCCAGTTGCTTATCCATGGGTGCTCCATTACTACAACTATGATTGTCTTTTCATTTCTTGTTGCTGTTAACATGTAATTTGCAAATGCATTTGAATCATTTACATTCCTATCTCTTGTAACTCCATCGGGTAATGTACCTAAACGACCGGCTTTCATACCTGTAATTCCTTGCACAACTGGTTCTCCATCCGCTTCATATCTCAAAGGATTACTAGTTCTATAATCAATCGTTCGATCACCTACTGTTACACTAAAAGTCATTAGCTCGGTTTTTGCTAAAACTTGTGTACCAAAATCTCGTAGTAATGCCTGAGCAAGTAGTGCTGCTCCTCGAGTAGTAAACATACCACCATTTGGTGAGTTCGTATTTGTACTTAGAGTACCGCCATGTACGCTATTAAGTCTCATGTCTATTCCAATCTGTTCTTTAGCTAAAGTTTGCATATAGTCCAGAAACGCTCTGTTAGTACCTGATATATATCTTGCCAAGGCTAGACACGCATCCCCTGCTGATGGCATGATAACTAATGTGAGTAAATCGTCAACTGATAATTTATCTCCTGCAAGTAATCTAGCATTTGATTGTGCATTACTTTTTGCATATATTCCATTACCATAATGATATCCACCATTATTATAGTTAACCACTTGAGCATCTGATTCACTTATGGTTATAATATCTGATAAGCTTTTATCGGGGGTGGTGGAAATATAGTGATATACAGTATACACAATCATCATCTTACCGATAGATGCCGGACGGAGTTGAATATCAGCATTTTTCTCAAAAAGCACTTCACCATCTAAAGTCATAACGATTGCACCTCTGCTGTTTATATCACTTGCATCTAAATTGATTAAAACATCGCCAGGATTGTTATCAACTGTTGGGTCATTGTTAGAAACACCGTTGTTCGTGTTATTATTATCAGGGTCGTTATTATTATCAAGAACATTGTTATCATCTAAATTACTGCTGTTATCAGGTCCATTGTTGCCATCTGAATTACTCTTGTAATTTAGTTGATTATCAGTTGGTGGTGAAGGATCTGATGGTGTTATTTTTATATCATCTATCTGGTGTGAATCATGTAGTGTTATGTTCTCCTCTGAAAACACAAAAGTAGAACACATAATAAAGCATAGTAATAATGCAAGTATTTTAGTGATTTGCTTCAAATAGTTATCCTCCATGCTAGTTTAAACTCTGGTATACATTTTCTTTACATTACGAAAAACATGTTCTACAACCATATTAATTTTGTAACAAAATCTCTCAATTTCCATATTTTTTTATTTAACTATATATTATGCTATATGACCATATTAAATCTTCATGACGTGTGCCAGTAGGATTTCTAAAATAACCTGTACCATCTTCATATAAATAGTATACTCGTACTTCATCAACATAAGGCCATGCAATTGTTAATGCTTCTTGAAAGTTTGTATAACCAAACTCTGGAATCACTTCTAAATTACCACCGAATCTTGACTTCATCATCCAGTTATTACCATCATAAGTGGTAAAAATAGTTGTTTCTGAGTTGAACCAATTTATATAAATCTGAAGATATGTGTTTTCATCATACAAAGCAATGTTTTCAATATCCTTTAGCACTTGAATATGCATCGGGTCAGGTATGTCTGGAGTTGAAGTAGGTGTTGGAGTCGGCGTCGGTGTTGGGGTAGGTGTCGGTGTTGGGGTAGGTGTCAGTGTTGGGGTAGGAGTTTCAAATGGTGTTAAGCTTACTATGTCATCAATATTCGGTGTGATAAGGGATGGGTCATCGAATGCTACTGCATCTGTGTTATCTGGTGGTATATCATCATCATTTGATAATATTCTTGGAACTATAAGTATTACGGTAAGTGTAATTATTATAAAAGCAACGCTAACTGAGATTATGATTTTAATACCATTTGACAAGGAACTTCTTGGCTGTTCAGGTTGCATTGGCTGTGGTGGCAGCGGTAACGGTGAAGGTGGGAGTGGCGGTAGCGATGATAACAGTTGGTTAGAAAGTAGTGAATAATTCTGTTGCTGTAGATTATCGTTTACTAACTTTCTTCCACAACTTGTACAAAATGTTGAATCTTCCTCAATGATACTTTCTCCACATTTTGTACAGTATGTATTTTTTTTATGTATAGTAGTTTTATTAGTGAAGTTATCACTATCAATAATTGTTTCGAGTACATTAATTTTTTGTGTTTCAATTCCTGGTGTTATAGTGTCTGGTGTTTCAATTTTTGATACTTCTACTTCTGGCACCTCAACTTTTGGTGCTTTGATGCTCTTGTTATTCATCATTTTTTTAGCATCATCTATAGAGTATTTTGTGCCACATGTTTGGCAAAAGAAAACACCTTCATTTATAATTAAGTCTGTTCCGGTACAAAGCTCGCATGTAAGAATCCTCACTGTGATTATCCTTCCTGTCTCTTATTTAATCATATCCTAAACTAAACTGCAGTATTTATTACTAATAACTTAGATATTTATAACGATTACATATTTTTATGTATTACTGATAATTCAAACATTTCCTACATCCTACTCATTATTTCAGCTTTTTTTGTATCAAATTCAGATTGCTCAATTAGTTCCATATCAAGCATGTCTTTTAGTTTTTTTAGAGATTCAACTGGGTCATCTGCTGTCGCTGTGGTCGGTGTTGGTGGTTTATCTGTTGTCTTTTGGTTAAACCTACCTGATGGTTGTGGTGTGGAGGGTTGTTGTGTTTGTTGTTGCATAGGTGAAAGCATTTGATTAGCCATGTTTCCAAAAATACCACCCGTAGCTACACCCATGCCAATTCCTGCTCCTGTGGCAGCTATTCCACCAGCTCCGGGGTTTACTGCGACAGCTCCTAGAATATTAGCAGCTTGTTGTCTGCCCCAATCATCACCGAGTACAT
>JAITFS010000134.1 GCA_031281195.1 Oscillospiraceae bacterium | reverse complement strand
TCTCGTTGACGATGAGTTAACAGCATTTTTCGCAGATGCTCCCCCTGAGTTATTGCAGAGCTTCCGTGAATTATTTGGCATTATATTTAATTACGGTGAGTTTACAAGCGGATTTTGGTTCTCCGCATTGGTGCTTGTTGTTACAACTATTGTATTTTATGCTTTAAGTTTGTTAGTAATAAAAATGCGGTGAGTGCAAGCAGAGAGCCGCTCTCTCGAAAGAGAACGACCCTCCGTCCAGCATTAACTGGACATCTCAAACATATTCTACCACATAGCTTTATAATGTCAACTACATTTTTTCAAATATGCAATAATTAATCGGTGTCTGTTTTGTTGCCAGACGCAAAAGGCTAATGTGATTAATATTCTTTACTCCTAATGCCGCTAGAACTCTGCTAAACGCCTGTGAATGTATAACGCTACTTAAATCAGTCAACAAGGCTTCTACATTCATCATGAGTGTGTTATATTCATTTTCAGGTAAATAATACTTCATGTATACAAGTAAATCAATAATCTTCTTATCGCGCTCCCTCGAATAGCTCGGAGCAAGACTATTCATGTAGTTTGTATAAATACGGCTATTTTTATCTGTTATTGTAAAAATACGTTCATTATGTGCACAAGAATTTCTGACTGTTCGCAACCAATGAAGACTTCCGACTAATAGTTTAAAATCAGGATTTCCTCTACTATCAAGAATACCATATAAAGATGAGATTGCTCTTTTCACTGAGAGTTTACTGCTGTTGATAAAATTGATAAGAGTATAAAATTGAATGATTTTTACCATTACCCATGTTGGTATTGTATTATGTTGTTCTAAATAAAATCTAATATAATCCTGATCTGCTCTATCAATTTCATTGTATACACGTGAAATTGTTTTTACAACTTTCGGTATATCTCGGGTTGTGTCATAAGCGTTTAATTGATACCATGTAATTTTTCCATTATCATTTACTTCATCAAATTTATAAGCAGTAATGGTGCGAATCTCTTCTTCTATTTGTGTTATGTATTTGAACAACAATAACCTAAATTCATCGTCAAATTTCTTTAAGTTGTACAAATCATTGACACTTGTTCCTGTGAAATATGAATGAACACCATTCACAGCAGATACAACAAATGGATTTTTATAACCATTTATCAAATTAAAATACCCTATTCTGCATAATACTTCTTTGTCTTTCAAACCATTACACAAAATATTCTTTTCGTTTCTAAGATGCTTCATCTGCTTGTTATAAGTAAGAAATTCTTTATTGTTTTTCATGTGTCCTCCAATATTTATCACCTACCAGTTTAGTCGGCGTTAATCAAAATAACATAGAAACACGGAAACATAAATAATTTTTACTATACATTAATAAAAACTAACAAAAATCATTGATAATTAACACATATTCAACCTCGCCCCAATCCTTTACCCTAACAATATTCTCACCTTCACAATCGTGGATGTAAGAGGTGTGGAAAGAGGAAGGTCTTGCAAAAGGGCGTAACGATGCTCTCTTTTAAATGTTATATCGCGTCAATAATCCGTCGTATACCCTCAATCATTTTACTGCAACCACTGCCGATTATGGACTCGTCGGTAGTATTATAACTCTGTTTTTGTTATGAATATATCAGTAGGAACGATACTCTTTTTTATGATTGTTCCGTCTTTTTGAAATGCTATTTCAAAAACATTGTTTTCTTCTTCAAAATAGTGATAATAGCCATCCCTTTCCTCCTTCAATGATGCTATATCTCTTTTAGCACTTATTGGATTAGTAGCGAATATTGTCCTAACTTTTATACCTCTTGGCACTCTAACTGTTTCAGGTATTTCTGCAGATTCATATTTTGAAATGAATCTGTTATAAATTGTTGATATTGCTTCCGGTGCTTTATTTTCCCATTCTTGTTGAAGCACTACGTGAATTACAGGTATTTTAGTATCTTGTTCTTCTATTGGCAATCCGACAGCTTCAACTTCTAAAGCTACATCTGAACTAATTTCATATGCATACAATTCAATTTCATTTAATTCAACTAAATTACCTTGATTGTCAATGTAAGAATCATCAGCTCGACCACGAACATCATAATATCCTAGCTCATCTCTTATTCCTATATCTTTAGTTTTTAAGTATCCATCTTCAGTATATACTTCACTTGTCAATTCTGGTAGGTTGAAATAACACTTCATAGGATTATCTGATTTTATTTCTACTAAACCTTTAACATTATTTCCTTCAAGAAGTTCATCTGTAAAACGATTTCTTATTCTAACATCAACACCCGGATTAGGATTTCCTGCTCTATTTTCTAAACCAGAAACACTTGGAGAAAATATTGCCATTCCCAATAATTCACTCATACCATAACCTACTATTAAATCACTAGAAGATCCGCCTTTTCTTAATGCTTGTGTAGTTTGATGCCACAAGGCATTTGGTACAGCTTCTCCTCCTGTATATGCACCTTTAAGATTCCTAAAAGCTCTTTTTCCATATTTAGCTTTAATTAGAGTATAGTAATGACTTGGTGCTGCCATTGAAATATTTAATTTCAATTTTTCTAAATCACGAGCAAATGTTAATTTATCATAAACCGGTTGATAAACTTGAACAGCTCCAAAAAATGAAGGAATTAATATTGAATGTATAAAACTTGTCGGATGATTCGGCGGAATAAAAACACCATTTCTATCATTTCTTACTACATCAATTTTCATTTTCGGATATTTATGTGCTTGGTTTATAATTCCTTCATTTGTTATTTCAACACCTTTAGGAACGCCTGTTGATCCTCCGGTATATAAATTTAAAGCGGTTTCATTTGGATTATATACTGATTCAATATAAGTATTTGAATTACTTCCTGCCTTATAATATTCATCATGATTCATAACATTAATTCTTGGATTAATCTGATTAAATCCATCGTTAAGCTTTGCAAAAATTGCTGCTTTTTGTCCTATTTTACTTTCAAAAGCATCGTGTATTAATGCTGTTGACAATGTTTTTGGTATTCCATCTGTAAATGATGTTATAACAATATTCTCAATAGTTGTTGATGCAATTGCAGAAATAAGTGCCGGATTTCTTAATAAGAACACATCTAATATAATTAATGTATCTGTTTTTGTGACATCTAAATATTCATGAACATTTGACATTAAAACAGAATCACTAATAAAATTAGCTTTAATTCCCATCTTATTAAATCCCATAAAATTATCAATTGTTGTTGGATTAGCAATTACACAAAATGTTACTGTATTTTCTCCTTTATCATTAAATTGTAAATAACTTCTTGCGTAATTGTCCATCATAGTTATTTCTTGGTCAACAGTGTATGGTATTCCAAAATATTCAGATGACTGACTACTTAAATATTCCCCATTTACTTCAAACCACTTTTGATACAATGACATATTAATTTCTTTCATGTTTACTTCCTTTTCCCATTTTTAGCAAGAGCTTTATTAAGTCGTTCTTTTTCTGTCATGGTTATTTTCCACCTTTATATTATAGTTACTTATTTAAGAAGTTTTTTCTACACGTTCATAAACGTTATATGTATATTCCCAGTGCATAGTACCTTCGTCTTTAAATGTATAATTCATGCTTTCAAACTTATAGAGCGTATCACTTGTATTTGATGGTGCTGACGTTGTAGTAATGGTTTCCAGAAGAACCCATTCATAATCAACATCCGTGTTTTCGTTTAATTGATTAGATATTGAATTGAGAATCAATTGCAAATGAACGTTTACCGGTTCGCTTTCTGCAATTGGAAGCCATTCCTCTGGCGATGGGTGGATATAAGCTTTGAAGAAAAGCTCATCTTTCTCAAAATAATAGACATCAACCTCAAATGTTAAACTACCATAACCTTTCTCAATATCCTGTTCGCTATATATGTCAAATGAAGTCAATGTATCTGAATCCGCTGCATGTCTGCCATGTAAAGTAACAACAGCCTTTGAGTCCTCATCGTAATTATAATCAACAACGACAGTGAAATTTATCGAATGAGTATCTTTAGAAGTCGAATTATGTGTGATGCTTCTAATCATAACCATATTTTCCGGTATTTTTGGTGATGGTGTAGGTGTGCTAACAATCGCTGAAGGTGATGGTTCCGGTAATAATTCTTTACTTGTAATATTTTCCTGATTAGAAGCAGGAACACTTGATTGAAAAGGAAATGATATTGTTGCAAAAAGTCCTAGGACAGTAATAACGCCTGTTAAAACGAATGATACAATCTTTTTTGTTTTTTTATTCTTTTTGCTTGTTTTTAACCATAATGCTCCAAAAATGATAACAAGAATTATAAGAGCAATATAAAAGTAAGAAATATTCATTACTATATTAACCTTTCAACCTCGCCCCAATCTCTTACCCTCACAATATTCTCACCTTCACAATCACGATTATAGCTAGCATCCCAGCAGATAACTTTTGCTATCGGTGCGATTGCTTCTATGTTCACTGGTTCATCGTCAATCATTATGTCAATGCTTTTTTCCAGACATGCTGTGCGTTTGCTGTCGGGAGTATCATTATCGCAAAATACAATCTCATCATATCGAATCCCGTTTCGCCACAGCCAGTTTTTCATAAGAAAACGCATAAGCTTTCCGATAAAATCATCTTGGCAAGTAAATACTCTCTTTGAAATAATGAAAACTTTATGTCTGTCTTTGTGTAATTTGCGTATAAACTTTTTTGCACCTTTTCGTGCTGGTTCTGTGATAACATAGCGGAGTAAATATTTTTTCCAGTATGCCTTGTATTCATCTTCGGTGCATTTGAAAATGTCACGGATATCATAAGGGTTTTCGTCAACAACATCACGGTTAAACTTTTTCTTAAAAAACGGTGGAGCAT
>JAITFS010000223.1 GCA_031281195.1 Oscillospiraceae bacterium | reverse complement strand
CAACCCATTCCTGCTCCAACTGCCGCAGAGGTTACTAATAAAACATCCTTGCCTTGATTTTTTATATCGACAAGCTCTCTCACAAGCTGGTCGATTTTTGCGAGATTTAAGTTACCGGTCGGATATGTGAGTGTGCTTGTCCCCACCTTTACCACTATCCGCTTAGCACTTCGTATTTTCTGCCATATATGATTATCATTCATGTTTTTCCCTACTACACACTGTATATTGTTGAGGCGGTGCTTCCTCCTTGACCGGTCCAGTCAGTGTGGAAGTATTCGCCTCTTGGTTTATCTATTCTCTCGTAAGTATGCGCACCAAAATAATCACGCTGTGCTTGCAGTAAGTTTGCCGGCAATCTTGCTGTGCGATAACCGTCATAATACGTTAAAGCGCTTGCAAATGCAGGGATTGGCGCTCCACTTAATAGTGCCTTTGCACACACTCTACGCCAGCTTGGCAGAGCATTTTCAATTGCATTATTAAAATATGAGTCTAAGAGTAAATTGTCAAGCTCCGGGTTTTTATCAAATGCTTCCTTGATGTTTGATAAAAATGATGAGCGTATGATACAGCCTCCACGCCATAAAAGAGCAATAGCTCCATAATCAAGATTCCAATTGTATGTTTTAGAAGCTGCTCGTAATAATGCAAAGCCTTGAGCATAAGAGATTATTTTTGATGCAAAAAGAGTCTCTTTAATATCATTAACAAGCTTTTCTTTTTCTTCATCTGCTACGTTGAAATGATTTTTTGGTTTATCATTTTTAAGTATTTGTGATGCTCTAACTCTTTCGTCTTTTATTGCGGATAAACAACGTGCAAAAACAGCTTCGTTTATAAGTGTGAGAGGTGTGCCTTCGTCAAGCGCTGCAACTGATGTCCACTTGCCTGTGCCTTTTTGCCCTGCTGTATCAAGGATTTTTTCAACAATTGGGCTTCCGTCTTTATCCTTGTATGCTAAAATATCTCGTGTTATTTCTATCAAATAACTGTCTAATACATCTTCATTCCATTTCTTAAAAACTTCATACATTTCATCCGCTGACATGCCAAGATATTCTTTCATTAAATAATATGCTTCGCAGATAAGCTGCATATCACCGTATTCAATGCCATTGTGTACCATCTTTACATAATGCCCTGCACCATCATTTGCAATCCACTCACAGCATGGAATATCACCATCAACCTTTGCCGCTATTGCCTGAAATATCGGCTTTACATGCTCCCATGCATCCTTTGAACCCCCGGGCATTATGCTTGGGCCTTTTAATGCACCTTCTTCACCGCCTGAAACACCGGTTCCAATAAAGAGTAATCCATTAGATTCAACATATTTTGTGCGTCTGATAGTGTCGGGATAATATGTATTCCCTCCGTCTATGATAATATCCCCTTTTGATAATAATGGGATAAGTGCTTCAATATAATCATCAACAGGTTTCCCGGCTTTGACCATAATCATGATTTTTCTCGGAGATTTTAGCTTATTAACCAACTCTTCCAGTGAGTATGCCGCAGAAATATTTTTTCCTTTGGCTCTGCCTTCTATAAAGTTTGTTGTTTTATCTGCTGTTCGATTGTATACACATATTGAAAAACCTTTACTCTCCATGTTCATCACAAGATTTTCTCCCATGACAGCAAGTCCAATTAAACCTATATCACATTTATTCATCTTTTCACCCTTGCATTTCCTTTATAAATACTCCACACCATTTCTTCGTCAACAGGGGTTGCATAATCCTCCAGGACTGTAGTTGCTAATGCTCCCGATGCCCAGGCAAATTGAGTTGCTTTTTCCGGTTCCATTTCTTTTAACACTCCATATAACAAACCACCTGCGAAACCGTCTCCTCCACCGATACGGTCAAGAACCTGTATTGGTCGTGGTTCTATGACATTCCATGTGTTTTCAAACAGGGTAATTGCTCCCCATAAATGTTCATTTACCGATATTACCTGACGTAAAGTATTGCCAAAAACATTTGCATTTGGATATGCAGTTTTTATCCGCTCCACCATTTCCTTAAAACCATTTATTTGTGAGGTTATATCTGTTCCGCCTTCTTTTGGCCCTTCAATCCCTAAACAAAGTTGATAATCTTCTTCATTTCCAATTAAAATATCAGTTTTGCTTGCCATTTCTATAAAAGCGGCTCGTAACTCGGTTTCTCTACCTTTCCAAAACGTATCACGATGGTTCATGTCAAAGGAGACTAATGTTCCATAATCTTTAGCAGCATGAATAACATCCAGACAGAACCTTGTAGTTTCCTTAGATATTGCAGCAATTAGCCCGGAAATGTGCAAAATCTGCACACCCTCAACGCCAAAAATACTCTCAAAATCAAAATCCTTTGCGTTAAGAACTCGCCCGACTTCGCCTGCACGGTCATTGTGAACTCGTGGGCCTCTTGTACCATAACCACTATCTGCGATATTAAACTGGTGACGATAACCCCAAGGTCCACCTTGAGGAATATCAGGACCGAAATAATCAATATTTCTACGACGCAGTTCGCTTTTAATAAAATACGAAATTGGACTATCCTCGACAAAGTTTGTGAGAACCAATCCTTTGATACCTAATGATGATGCAATGTTTACAGCATTTGACTCAGCACTGGTTGCTTGCATAAAGTAAGAATTGCTTGTATGAACAGGCGCTCCATTTGGAGGAGTTATCCGCACACCCATACTTGTTGGCACAGCAATCCCGTATTTACTGTTTGTACGAAGTTTTAGTTTCATATATTCATAGCTCCCATATTATTTCATATAATATATCATATAATAATAGGTTATATCAATATTGCTTAACACATTTTACTATGTTACAATTATATTTATAATATCAGAAAGGACGCTTTATTTTGATAACCGATAATGAAATAATTAAAAAAAGGTTGTCAAGTCTTACTGATTTGGACACAGAAACTATCAAAAGCTTGTCTGCAAAACAGCTTTTGAGTTTTGTACAGATACTAAATATCACAGCATCAACATATCCTATGCAAAAAGAAGCACTTGAATACGCTTATGCAGAAAACGATTATGCTTCTTTTATTCAATGGTTACAGGTTATCAACAGTGGTCTTATAGAAATCCACGCAGCTAAGCTTGTTAAAGAAAGTGAAAAATTTGTTAACATAAATCAAGATACTACAAACGCAAAACACGAAAGATTTAAAGTTTTTCATGGATATTTTGTCCCATCGTTAGATATTTTGTTTAACGAGGTGCATAAGGTTCTTGTTGAGCTTGAAGTTGAAGAGGTTGATGTACAAAAAGATAATGAAATCCTCGGGCCTGAAGATGTTAGAAAAAGATTACTTGCCCTAAAAGAGTTAGATTCAAACAAAATAGAAGACTTATCTGATGAAAATTTATGTAAATACGTGCAGACATTAAATGGTTTTCATGCTGAGTTTAAGGCTCAAGAGCATGGGTTACGCAGCTCTCTAAAAATAAACCATTATGCTTTTGTAATCCAATGGCTTACCGCTATTGAAAAAACTCTTGAAAAAATCTATGCAAGCGAGTTAGCAAGTGTTTGTCGCAATCATATAGAATCAAATAAAAATTACAACAATATCAGACCTGAAAAGTTTGAAGTTGACATGAATTATTTTCTGTCATCTCTTGAGATATTATCTGAGGATATAAAATCTATCAATTTGCCACTTATGTTAATTGCCACTAGTGATAATAAGGAAGCTTTAAAAAATATTGATTTACAAGCGGAGATTTTATCTCCGGGATTTGAAGGAGCAAAAACAATATTAATTATAAATAAAATGAAAATGTTTATGAATAGCATGAAAAATGCATTGTCTGACACCCAATATAGACTAGTTGGAGTTACTTCAATAGAAGCCGCAGCAAATTTCCTTAAAAATACAAAACCCGATTTGTTTTTTGTTGATGAAGACCTGCATGGTGCAAACAGTTATACACTAATCCGCATAATCCGAGCAGCAGGTCAAAATGCACCTATAATATTTACAACAAGTACAATAACAAGGGATAGCATGATAAAGTTCATGGAGGCAGGTGTTGCAGACTTTATTATGAAGCCTATTACTCCTTCTGATGTGAAAAATAAGGTAGCAAATTTCTTATCCTTATAAAAATAAAATATGTTTAGTTGCACTAAAATATTATATGTTTAAGTGTATTTTTTTATATAGATTTCAACTTGACATAAACATAAAATAAATGTTATTTTTAGTAAAGTTTTTTAGATGTGAATTAACAAAAACACCTGTTAGAAAAGGAGAAAATAAATTATGAGTAAATCATTTGCCATTGTAGTAGACACAAGCTGCGACATTTCTCAAGAGTATTTAGAAGCAAACGACATTAAGGTTATGCCAATCACATTTATGTTAGATGATGTTGAGCATAGTATGGGTTATTGGCAGGAAATAGATGCTGATGATTTTTATGAAGCTCTTGGAAACGGTGCAATCGCAAAAACAGCACAAATTAACCCTGATGCTTTTGTTGCTTCGTATACCGAGTATGCATCAAAGGATGAGGATGTCTTATATCTGGTATTAAGCAGTGGTTTGTCTGCCACGTACCAAAGCTCTCAGATTGCACTTACTGAGATAAAAGAAACTTATCCAAATTGCAATATTTATCCTATTGATGGAATAGGCGCAACAGTACTTAACGCTGCTATACTTGAAATGATTGTTGATAAACGCACTGAGGGATTATCTGCAGCTGAAACTGCTGAGTATATTGAAAAAATTAAGCACCATGTTCTTGGTTTTGTGACAGTTGATGATTTAATGTACTTACATAGAGGTGGCCGCCTTAGTAAGCTCTCTGCATTAGGTGGTTCTATTATTGGTATCAAACCGATAATTTGTATTGAGCCTGATGGTACACTTGCGTTAAAATCAAAGGTTCGCGGACGTGAAGCTGCACTTAGACAGATTGCAACACAATTAAAACAAACTCTCGCACCGAATTCAACCGTTGATACTATATACATTTCCCACAGCAACTGTGAGGAGGATGCACTAAAACTAGCCGATATAATAAAAGCGGACGTTAACGTAAATCGTGTGGTTATTCAAATGTTAGGTCCTGTTATTGGTGCTCATGTCGGTCCGGGTGCTGTAGTGTTGGTGTTTACATCTGATTTAACCCGCGAGCAATACAATAATACATTTTTTGTTAAGTAAGGCTTTTTCTTGCATTAACAATAACTATATGTTATTCTTTTCTTACGAATATTTCTTGTTAGAGAGTTAAATATTTTATTTTGCTATATCATAAAGGAAGAAATATGTCAAAATCAGAATCAACATATATTCAAACAGCTTTAGCAGATGAGCGAGCAATGCTAATGCTCAATACGTCTCCGATATGTATTCAGATTTGGAATAAAAATCTTGAAGTTATTGATGTTAACGATGCAGGCATACGACTTTACAGATTTAAGGACAAACAAGAGTACATAGATAGATTTCTTGCTGAATGTTCTCCGGAATATCAACCTGACGGATTACTTTCAAGTGATAAAGCTATTGGGTTTGTTGAGGAAGCTTTTGAAAAAGGAATATGCACGTTTAATTGGATGCATCAAATACCAAATACAAAGGAACAAATGCCTGCTGAGGTTACTCTCGTTCGTGCAAAATACAGTGAAGAAGATGTTGTAATTGGTTATACCCATGATATTCGTGAACAGCAAAAAATGCTGGATGAAATAAAACAGCAAAATGCTTTAATGCACAACGCATATCATCAGCTCAAGAAACGTGACTCACTATTAGAAGCAGTAAATAAATCTGCAATGCTGCTGCTCACAACAGGTATTGAAGAAGAGGGCGAAGAAGAAAGACTCGCAGCTTCAATAAACAAGAGTTTGGCTTTAATAGGAAATAGCGTAAATGCTGACCGTATTCATATTTGGCGTAGTGAAGAAAAAGACGGTAAGCTGGAGATTTTTCATATTTACCAGTGGCTCAGCGAGTATGGGAAATCAGAGGTTACTGTACCTACCGGCATAATTACACCTTTTGAACAAATGCCAGGATGGGTAAAAAAGTTTAAAAATAATGAACATGTAAGTGAATCATGTTCAAATATGAATAAAATAGAGCATGACTATTTTACTACATTTGGTGTAAAGCTCATTCTAATTATTCCAATGTTGGTAGACGACCAGCTATGGGGTTTGATGACAATTGACAATTGCATAAGTGAACGAGAGTTTCTTGATGATGAGATATCTATACTTCGTTCTGTCAGCCTTATAATGGTGAGTGTTATAAACCGTATTGCTTTAATCGAGAAGCAAACTCAAGAGTTTAAAGAAGCCAAAGAAATTGCTGAAAAAGCTAACAAAGTTAAGTCATTATTCCTAGCTAACATGAGCCACGAAATCCGTACTCCAATGAATGCGATATTAGGAATCTCCGAGATATTATTACAAGACAATACAACACCGGACAATACCAGAGAAGGACTTGACCGTATACTTTCTTCAAGTAATTTGTTACTTAATATAATCAACGATATTTTAGATTTTTCCAAAATAGAAGCAGGAAAATTAAGTATATCCTCATTAAAATATAAGGTCGCAAACTTTATAAGCGAATCCATACAATTAAACTCTGTTAGAATAGTGGATAAACCTATCAAATTTGTTGTCGATATTAATGAAAATATACCCTCTACACTAATAGGTGATGAATTACGCATAAAGCAGGTTCTAAATAATTTACTGTCAAATGCAGTAAAGTATACAGACAAAGGCGAGGTTAAACTATCAATCACCTGCGAACCCTTACAAGGTAGCGACGACTCAATAATTCTTGTACTAAAGGTAGAGGATACAGGTTGTGGATTATCACAAGAACAAATCAAAAAAGTGTTTGATGAATATTCAAGATTTACAAATCAAACCGGAGTTTCTATTGAAGGAACCGGTCTTGGTTTGGCAATAACTCAGCAGCTTGTTGATTTGATGAATGGTACAATCTCTGTTGAAAGTACAGTTGATAAAGGTTCTGTGTTTACAGTTCGGCTTAAACAAGGATTTTATGGCGAAAAAACGCTCGGCACAACTACCACTGCTAAGCTTAATAATTTTGATTTTAACAACCATAGAAAAGAACGTCGTGATGGTGTCCGCGACATCATGCCTTATGGTAAGGTTTTGGTCGTTGATGATGTAGAAGTGAACCGTTATGTAGCAATTGGAATACTCAACATGTATAAGCTGCAAATTGATGTTGTTGAGGATGGTTATAAAGCCATACAAAAAATAAAAGATGGAAATGTTTATGATTTAATATTTATGGATCACATGATGCCTGGTATAGATGGCATTGAAACCACTGATATTCTTCGTTATATGGGATATGACAAGCCAATTGTAGCAATTTCTGCGAATGCTTTTGCAGAGCAAATAAACGTGTTCCTTAGAAGTGGTTTTGACGATTTTATTGCAAAACCAATAGATATACGAGAGTTGACTATTTTGTTAAACCGTTTTATACGTGATAAACAAACACCGGAGCTTCTTGAAGCTGTTAGAGCTGAACAACAAAAAGAGCAGGAAAATGGCGTTGAGGATGACAGCGAATCAACAAATCTACTGGCAAATGTAGAGGTTGACGGTTTAGATATCAAAAAAGGATTAGCAAGATATGCTAACGATGAACTAACTTATATACGAATCTTGATGTCTTATGTTTCCAGTTTAACATCAATGCTTGATGTTGTTGCTGCTTTTAATGAAAAAAGTGTCCATGAGTATAAAATCAGAGTTCATGGTATAAAAGGAGCTAGTTATGACATCTTTGCCGATAATGTTGGTAAGCTTGCAGAAAACTTGGAAAAAGCTGCAATAACTGAAGATATTAAGTATATAAATGAAAACAATCAAATATTTATCGATACAGTATTAGATTTAGCAAAAAAACTTGAGGATGTTATATCTCTATTTGATAATGAAGATGAAAAACAATTAATTGATAAACCTGATAAAAAAGTCCTTGCCGAACTCGCAGAGGCATGTATGATTTATAGTATGGATGGTGTCGATAACGCTATGATAGAGCTTGATAAATATCGTTATGAAACTGATAATGATCTCATCACTTGGATAAAAGAAGAAGTGAATATGATGAATCTTTCAGCAATCGAACAACGAGTTAAGGAATATTTATCAAAATCATAGCATATAATATACAGGGGGTTTTTATGAACAATAAAAATGAACTAAAAAAACCGGACGAAATTAATGATAATTTAAGTCGTGAGCTTGAATATGAGTTGATAAAATATCAGCTCACAAACAAAGCTCTTGGTATAGGAATGTGGGATGCTATTATAGTGCAAAGCGACCCCTTTAATCCGGATAACACCTTTATATGGTCTGATGAGTTGAGGAAAATGCTCGGATATTCAAACGAGCAGGATTTTCCAAATGTATGGAATAGTTTACTAGATAGGATTCACCCTGACGATTATGAATTTGCACATAAACAATATACGACACATTTTTATGACAGCACAGGTCAATCTCCATTTAGTGTCGAGCATAGAGTTAAACTAAAAAATGGTAATTATATCTATGTTCACGCTTTTGGTACTACTCAAAGAGACAAAGAGGGTAAACCTATAAGATTTGTTGGTGCTTTAAGAAATATTGATGAATCTGTAAAACTACAAAATGCAGTCAAATATCGTGATAAATTACTTAGTGCAACTAATAAAATGGCAGGATTATTACTTAACTCAGATGCGGAGTCATTTAATTCCCGATTAACTCTAGGCATGAACCTCATTGCTGATGCCGCTAAAATAGATGCTATATATTTATGGAAAAATAAAACAATAAATAATGAATTAGTTTGTTACCAACTCTTTGAGTGGTTACAACATAAAACTACTTTTACAAACGATGCTGTAACATGCTATTACGATCAGGAATTACCGGGATGGAAAGAGACATTATCAAGTGGGAATAATATTAACGGCATTGTTCGCGATATGCCGAAGGAAGTTCAAAATCATTTTACGCACACTGTTTCTACATTAGTTATCCCAATATTTATTGATTATAAATTTTGGGGTATTGTAGGATTTTCGGATTATCATAATGAACGTTTGTTTTCCAGCGAAGATGAGGTTATGCTGACATCCGCAGGAATTATTATAGCTAATGCTTTTATACGAAATAAAATGATGCAGGATATTGTTGAAGCTAATAACGAAGCTAACGAAGCAACATTGATTAAAAATAATTCACTTAGAGCACTTGATAACATTCTGAATAGTATGGACGTCCCTATTTATGTGTCTGTGCCTGATACCGGTGAAATATTGTTTGTAAATGATTGGCTTAAAAATGTATTTAACATTGTTGGTGATGAAGCAATCGGTAAATATTGCTTTAAGGTTTTTCGTAATTTTGATGAAATGTGCAGTTTTTGCCCATGCTTTGAGCTAAAAGATGACCCCGGCAAATTAGTTGTTTGGGATGAATATGTGGCTGAAATTAGCTCTCATATACGTCACGCAGATTGTCTGATAGATTGGCCTGACGGGCGAAAGGTGCATTTGCAGTATGCAACGGATATAACCACTCTTGTAAACGCAACAGAGGTTGCTAAATCTGCGAGCCGTGCAAAAAGTGATTTTCTGTCTAATATGAGCCATGAAATCCGCACACCATTAAATGTTATTGTTGGTATGACAACAATAGGTATAGATGCAGAAAATATAGAAAGAAAAGATTATGCTTTAGGAAATATACATGAAGCTTCTAAGTATCTGCTTGGAATAGTTAATTCAATACTTGATATGGCTAAAATCGAGGCTGATAAACTGGAGATTTCTTTTATTGATTTTGATTTTAGAAAAACCATACACATGATAATTGCTTTAATCAGGTTTAAAGCAGATGAAAAAAATCATGAGCTTACTTTAGATATCGACAGCAACATTCCATCTATTGTTGTTGGCGATGACCAATTGATTGCTCAAGTTATAACTAATATTTTATCAAACTCTATAAAGTTCACTCCGGATGGTGGGAAAATCAACTTGAGTGCAAAACTGGTTAATGAAATCAATGGTAAACTGGAGCTTCAAATAAAAGTTAAGGATAATGGTATTGGCATTTCACCTGACCGGCAGGATAAGCTTTTTGATTCCTTCGAACAAGCGGAAAATGGTATGCATCAGGAATACGGTGGAACAGGTCTGGGACTTGCTATTGCAAAACGTATTATCAATAAAATGGGTGGAGAAATCAGCGTTGAATCTGATCTTGATAAGGGTGCAACATTTACATTTAATGTTTTTGTTCAGCGTTATGTAAAAAGTAACGATGATGGTATTATTAATGATAACGAATCAGACGATTCTGCAGCTTCTGATGAAATCATTTTTAAGGATAAAGTCCTGTTGATTGCAGAGGATATTGATATAAATCGTGAGATTATCTCATCACTTCTAAGCGACAAAGGTTTTATAATTGAACAAGCAGAAAATGGCAAGCAGGCATTAGATATGGTCACAGAAAATCCTGACAAATATGATGTTATCTTTATGGATATGCAGATGCCGCAAATGGATGGTTTAGAAGCAACAGAAAAAATCCGCAATCTTCCTTCTATGAAAGATAGAACGCGGAAATTGTGGATAGTTGCAATGACAGCTAATATTTTCAAAACTGATATTGAGGCTTGTCTAAGCGCAGGTATGGACAACCATCTTGGCAAACCCATTGACAGAGAAGTAGTATTGGATATGCTACGTGAGTATTTGCGGTAAATTGACAAGGGTTACGATGATAAACTTTGCTACATCAACCTTTTTTATTAAAATCTATCTCCATTTTATGGTAGTTTCTGAATCCTGAACTGTGTCAAAGTTTAGAGAAAATCTGATGCGACCGGGATTTAATCCTGTCGTTTTTATATCACCATCAAAATTTGATATATCTTGTCTTATTTCTGTGCCATCCAGTAAACCATCTTGTGATATGACCAGTATTATTTCTCCGCTGTTACTGGAGCTATTTACATTAATAGAAGCTAAATCATCAGTATTTAAATTAAATGTGCGATTACGAGTACCTCTATCGGCAGAATCGACAGAAATAGTGAATATCCCGTCTGCACTGCTCTCTTTTACATTTTTGGACATTCTCCATGTTGAACTATTTGGGCCATCGAAACACGCAGTAACAGTAACCATTACAGCAAGTAACATAATAATTGCTAAAACTCTGTATAATCTCTTCGTTGCTATAGTTGTTGACATAACTTTCTCCTTTTTGTTGTTAACATATTGAATATCTATTACTACTAAAGCCTTTTTTATCAATTTTATTTCCTCCAAATATCCTAATAGAGTTTCTTTGCTATGTTAATTTCATATATTGTTAAATGATCACAGCGTTTTTGGGAATTAGCTCAGGATTATTCCGCTGATACTCCGCAGCTTTAGATAACAATTCTTCAACAGTTATGTCTTCCCAAAGGTTTTCTCTCCACTTCGTATAGTCAAAACCTTCATTTTTAATACTGACTAAGAAGATTTCTGTTTCAATTAGTCCAAGATTTTCACGCAACAGCTTCATACCTGCACTTAATATTGCAGAAGTTTGCATA
>JAITFS010000205.1 GCA_031281195.1 Oscillospiraceae bacterium | reverse complement strand
TAACGGGCGAAAAGATCACCCGAGCGAACATTTGTATTTGCAACAGAAGCAAACTCTTTGAGAACATCATCACCTGCTTGATGACCATAAGTATCATTTACTTTTTTGAAAAAATCTATGTCGAATAAAATAACATAGGATATTTTTTCATTTCTCGAAGCGGCAGCAATTAAAGATTTTGCACTATCCATAAAAAATCGCCTGTTATAAACACCAGTTAAAGCATCTGTATTTGCTGTAGTTTGTAATTCAGACGAGTTTATGTTTGTAATATCAAGCCGTTTGCAGAGAGTTTGCATAAACACATACGCAGCCTCCGGTTGTCTTATAAGAAAATCATTAATACTCATATTGTTGACAACAATAGCTGATACTTCTGTACCTGCAATTATTGTTGCAGTACGTTCCTTGTTAAGAAAAAGTGACATTTCACCGAAAAAATCGCCCGGTTGAAGCTCGGCGATTTTTATTTCACCCTGCGTACCATAACCCTTATAAACATTAGCAACACCATCTAAAAGCACATACATTTTATTGTCGGACACATCACCCTCTGAAATAATAATCTGCCCTTCTTCGAATGTTTCTTGACCATGTTCGTCCTGCTTAAGCTTATCTAAATCAAGCATAATCATAAAAAAGCTCCTTTCCCGGTGTTAATGTAAATAGTCGAGCCGACGGTCTTAATTGTTCAAAATCGGCTCTTTAAGTATAACATCAATAACCACTTTAGTATAGACTTTGTGTTTATTTTGTCAACTACAGTTTGCATATTAAAATAGCAGTTGACATAAAGAATATTGATACACACAATATATTGTGTTATATATAATGCAGATAATTGTGCGAAAATGTGCAAAATAAAACTTTAAAGTTGAGAAAAAATAGCAAACTATGAAAATTATAAAAAACAAAAAACTGCTAATAATTACTTCTGCTTTTTTGTGTGTTGTTATTGCTGTTACAATATTCATCAGTGTACATATATTAAAGGATGAAGATTCAGGCAGTAATAGAAGCGGTGAAGCAGAAGCTGTAAAAACGACAAAAATTGATGTTTATGATGGTATTTGGGACCCGACACGCTTCACGGACGAGTTGTATTATCCTATTGGGATAACAATGTTAAATGGTGATTTAATCATAGCGGATTCAAAATGTGACCGTATAAAAATTATTGACAATGAACGTAGCTGGCGAGTTGGAATACCCGGGCAATTTGGACTCTCGTATCGTGATTCGGGTGCGTTTATCGATGGATTTCGTGAAAACGCCATGTTTATGAAACCGGCAGGAGTATCTGTCTGTAATGAAGGGACAGTTATAATTTCAGACACAGGCAACCACGCTATACGCAGACTCGATGAACAGTTTGTTATAACAATTGCAGGCAGTGGTACAGCGGGGTATCAAGATGGAAAAGAGGGAATGGCACAGTTTAACTCACCGCGTAGTGCTGTTATGTGCCCAAACGGTGATATATACGTTGCCGACACAATGAATCATCTGATACGCAAAATTGATGCAGATGGAAATGTAACAACCTTTGCAGGAAGTCCCGAGCAGCATGGTTTCGTTGATGGTTCGTTACAAGATGCAAGATTCCGTGAGCCAAGCGGACTGTATATAGACAATAATGGCATTATTTACATAGCAGACAGTGCAAACCATGCTATTAGAAAAATAGAAAATGGAATTGTATCTACAATTGTTGGTAAACCGGGTGAAATAAATAGATTTACAGGATATGCAGATGGTGAATATGTTGACGGTGAAAATGAGTATGTACGTTTTAATTTCCCAAGAGATATAGCTTTGTTAGCTGATGGTTCTATTCTTGTGGCAGACAGTATGAACCATGCAATTAGACTGGTATCAATATCACAGGGTAAAACAATTACAATAGCAGGTAACGGAAAAGCAGATCAGTTTTATTTATCAGCAGAAAATGTCAGAATGACAAGACCCGAGGGGATATATTCAAACGGAGAAAAGGTTTATGTCTCCGACTCGTTTAACAATCGTGTCTTAGCCATACCACTCACAGAAAAAATCCTTGCAGGCCGCCCGGGTCGTGAGCAAATGCTCGCTTTGACAGGTATAACAATCGACTCACGTTATTCATATCAGGGTGACATCAGAGTGTTTATAGGTGATTTATGGGTTGATATGGGAAGGGTTGCCCCTTGGAATACGGCAGATGCTGTATATGTACCAATTCGACCGTTATTTGAAGCACTAGGTGCAACTGTAGATGTGAACGAGCGTACAAACACTCTAACAATAACAATTAGTGAGCTTGATACAGTTCTAATTTTAGATGTAGATTATTTTATATTAAAAGGCATAGCAGTAACCACAATCGCAGAGATTGAAAGATTGTTCCCATATCCTATAGAGTATTTCCCGGAGTTTAGCACAATAGTCTTGTACAAGCCGTTAGAATTTATAAGTGAACAACAATAAAAACTATTAATTTAGTTAGATTGGGTTGGATAGAATATGATAAAAAAACTAAAAATAATAATACCACTATTTTTGCTTATTATATTTATCTTTATACAATATTTCTCTCTAATACCAATTGTTGATAATCTAATACATGATGACTTTCTATCCGGCGAACGTAAACCAATGGAAAACATTATAATTGTCGGAATGGACGAACGAAGCATTAGAGAAATCGGCACATGGCCCTGGCCAAGATTTTTTATGGCTGATGCAATAGAGCGGATAACCGAAATGGGAGCAGCAGCAATCGGTGTAAATGTTTGGTATGACGTTCATGGAGCGGTAGCGGAGTATGATGACAGGCTGGTTGAAGCTGCCTCAAAAACAGACAGGCTGGTGCTGGCTTCGATGGCATATTTTTCTGATGCACATGAGTTTATAGCGCAGGATTATATACCGCCGTTTCCCGAGCTTGACGATGTTGTACAAACAGGATTTATAAATGTACATACTGATAGTGATGGTGTATTACGCAGAGCGTTAACATCTATCCGTTTTGGAGATATAACACTTCAATCTCTACCTTATGAGGTATACCGCACATATTGCAGAGTTATGGGTATAGAAAGTGATATTGATAATTTACCCTTAGATGATTATGGAAGATTTGTCATAAACTATGTCGGTCGCTCGGGAACATTTACACATTTATCCCTTTGGGGTGTGGTAAATGATGAATACAATCCTGCACTGTTCGAAAATGCAATAGTTTTAATTGGGCCTTATGCTGCCGGTATTGGAGAGAGTGGATTTCTGACGTCTATTGATAGAGGAATGTCAACATACAGTGTTGAAATAAATGCAAATATTATACAAAACCTGCTGGAGGGCAGATTTAAAGTAGATGCACCATGGTGGCTTGATATGTTGTTTCTGGTTATATTAGGCTTAATCATCATTATTATATTCCCAAGAGTTAAGCCCCTACCATCAGCTGTAATAACTGTTGTACTGATAGTAATACAAATAGGCGGAGCAAAGCTTGCGTATGATCAGTTTGATATAATCTTAAAAACAGGCGATGCTGTGCTGTTTTTGATAATATGCTATTTTGCTAGTCTGGCACTTGGAATACTTGTTGCAAGACAAGAAAAAAATCATATTCACGGACTGTTTGGACGATTTGTTGCTCCTGAGGTAGTCAGTGAGCTTGTTAGTGGCGGAGTTGAAATAAAACTTGGCGGCGTAGAAAAAGAGATAACTGTACTGTTTGTTGACATTCGTGGATTTACTGCATTTTCTGAAGCAAATCCGGCTGAAAAGGTTGTAAATATGGTAAACCGTTATTTGGCTCTTACAAGCCGAAGTATTCAAGAAAATGGCGGAACTATTGATAAATACATCGGTGACGCAACAATGGCAGTATTTAACGCACCGCACGATATTGAAAACCATGCATTTAAAGCTATTTTGGCTGCGTGGGCAATGAAAGAGGGTTCAATAGAGCTGCATAAAGAGATAGTTCGCGACTATGGAGTTGACTTGCAATTTGGTATTGGGATAAATACAGGAACTGCTGTTGTTGGTAATATGGGCTCAGATTTCCGCATGGATTATACAGCGATAGGAGACACTGTTAATACAGCCGCACGGCTCGAAAGCAACGCACAAAAAGGGCAAATCATTATCTCCGATGCAACATATCAGATGGTAAAGGATAAAATAAAAGTCTCTGATATGGGTGTTTTGAATGTTAAAAATAAACAGGTAGGAATACAGATTTATGAAGTTATAGGAATTAATAATTAATTAGTAAAAAAGCGTCATTCCGTGCGTGACACGTCTCCGCAGGAGACGTTGGAATCCCCTAACTGCTTCCTGAAGACTTGAACATAGTAATTAATAAAAATGTGGAAGGTTTTACAAAAATGATAAAAAAACTATTATTTGTTGTTATAATATTACTTTTAGGATTTGCTGCAATGATTGCAACTGCAATTGATGATGGCGAACCACGTGTTACAGCAATACGTGGTAATGTTGTAGTATACAAGCAAGGCGGGTCAAGTCCTACAGCTATGTATATCGGTATGGATGTACATGATGGTGATGTGGTTGTAACAGGTGTAAACTCATCAGTAACTATCACATACCATAGACAGGAAATAGTAGTTGGTGAGTTAACAACGCTTTCTATATGCTCAGTATGGAATAGAAATGGACGAAGTGACAGCTCTATTGTACTTATAGAGGGAATGATAAAAAAACGGGTTGATGTTACGTTAAATGACAACTCGCGAAATGTAATACGCGCTGCAAATACTATAGCAGGTGTGCGTGGTACTGAATATATACTGATTTATACCCGAATGGGGCTGCATGATATTGCAGACGGTAATCCATTTACCAGTATACTTGTACTTGAAGGAGAAGTAACATTTAGCATTTTTGCAGATGACGAGGATGGCGAAGAAATATTATCCTTTGTAATAGATTCTGATGGAGTTATAAAAGTAAAAAACAATATTCAAGGAAATGTTACAGATTCCTCTGATTTAGGGCAATCCACAGATAATTCAATAACACTCTCTTTAGATGATTTGGATTTAATAATATTAGAAGCACTCAGAGATAACGAAAATGTACAACAACAAATGCCGGAGCTTATTGAGCAAATCAATACAGCAATAGACAATAGAACTGCTGAAAACGAACAAAGGCAAGAAAATCTAAATCGCCCCGACCCTCAAACAATATTTGGCTCAGAAGCAGAGGATGTATTGCCAAATCTTCCCGAACCCGACGAAAGAGGAGAACCCAACATCCCATCAAACCAACCTGACACACCAACACCCACCCCACAGCCAACCCCCGAGCCAACACCCGAACCAACTCCAACACCAACACCACGTCCGACACCGACTCCAACCCCCACACCAACGCCCACTCCAACCCCCACGCCAACACCACAACCCACCCCCGAACCAACCCCCGAACCAACCCCCGAGCCCACCCCACCGCCCGGACCCGGACCGTTTAGAATAAACAATATTAACGCTACAAATACTGTTACTTATGGTGATCCACGATTTACTTTAACAACACAAGGTGGCGCTCCCGGCGGAATTGTAAGATTTTCAGTTATTGATGGAACAACTTTAGTAGAAGTAACTAGTACTACAGGAAGGGTAAATATATTAAAAGCCGGAACAGTAATAATACAGGCATATAAATCAAGAAGCGGAGATTTTGCATCTCCAAGCCCTGATGATGAAACCGCTACAATTACGATTACAATAAATAGAGCAAATCCGGAGATACCTAGAGTTACATGGCATTATTCCCCTGGTTTAATGTTGAGGAATATAGTTCCATATAATTTTCAATATTGGACATGGGATGATGAAGATTTAAACAAAGCTATTGATGCAATTGGTATAGTTGAGTTTTATGCAACATTTAAACATGATGATGAAGATAACTTCAATGAGTATAGAACAAAAGTTCCTATATTAGTACAACCACAATTTAGTAGCAGTGAATTTTATGATGATTTTGATTTTGATATTGAACCTACTTTTAATATTTTAGACTACCTTTGGTGTTGTGATTGTGATGTTAAATTTATATTTGAAAAAACCGGCGATGACAACGATAATAAGTTTACTTTAACATCAGAGGGGCGTGTAGAAGTAACAGATGTAACTAGAGGTTCCTTAAATTTTATAAGATTCAAATATGTTGTGTCTGGTAGTCGTTTACCAAATCAAATCATTGCTGAAATGTCATTTTCATTTGTTCCTGAAGACCTTTCACCTGCTTCCATTGATATTACCTCTACAAGCTTTTTTGAAGAAGGAACGTTTTTATACGGAATGTTGATTTTAGTGCCATCAGTTAGCATAGGCAGATTATTTAGCAAAAAGAGAAAACGCAAAGAGTAACTCTTGATATTATAAACTACATCATATATAATATTTCAGAGGGCAGAAATATGTCAAAAATCTTTGAGGTAACCTTTTTAGGCACAAACGGCTCATGCGCTTACAACAACAGTAAACGTATTAAGTATGGAACTAATACTATCTGCTGTGCAGTAAGAGCCGGAAACGAAGTGATAATATTAGATGCAGGCACAGGACTGTGCGGAATAGTTGATTTACCCGATTATGATATTGAGAAAATCAACATTTTTTTATCACATTACCATTTAGACCATATAGAAGGATTGTTATTTTTCCCGGATTTATACGAAAAAAAGAAAACAATTAACATATACGGCTTAGGTGATGTTAAAAAAACATTACAGGACGTGATAGCACCGCCGCTTTCACCTGTCGGACCCGAGGTTTTTCTGGCTGATGTCCGGTATTTTGATGTAAACCACAATACAGAAATAAAACTCAGTGACGGAGTAGTTGTAAAATCGTATGAGCTTTCGCACCCGGGTAAATGCCTGGCTTATCGTATTGATTATAACGGGAAGTCATTATGTTATTGTGTAGATGTGGAGCTTGCAAATCATAAGGATGATATGGAGTTAATTAATTTTTGTAAGGATTCTGATTTATTAATCTTAGATTCATCCTTTGAGGACGGTAAGGTAATCCCCGGTTGGGGACATTCCAGCCCCGGGGAATGTGCTGAGTTTGCAAGGCTTGCTAATCCTAAACGTCTATTTTTATACCACTATAATTTCCATGCGACAGACAAGGATATTGACAAGATGGCTGACAGTGCAAGAAATATTTTCCCGAATACATTTACAGCAGAAGATGCGATGGACATAAGACTGTAAAAAAGACTATACAAAATATTGTTATATATGATATACTCTCTACAATATTGAGTAAATTGTTGTTTTATTTATACATTTACCCTTATTTTTAACAGTTTACCAAGAAATCGAAAGGAAAATATTTTATTTATGAAATGTCCTT
>JAITFS010000197.1 GCA_031281195.1 Oscillospiraceae bacterium | reverse complement strand
CGTTCCATCATTATGAAAACAAGTAAAAATACCCATGCATTTTCACCTTCTCGTATTAAACCTGTGAGCGGAACGGAGATAATTAAACCATAACCTGCAAAAACAAAAGGCCAGTACTTACGAGTTTTGTCCGCCCATAAACCGGACACAATACGAACAGCATAAGCAACAAACTCACCTATGCCTGCAATTAAACTGACCATTACTATATCGATACCAAGTAGCGACATGTACTGACCATGATTACCCCGGGCACTCTCATAAGCCATATCACCAAATAGGCTAATGAGACCAAACATCAGGATAATTTTTATGCCTTGTGTAAACTCAATCTTTTTTTTAGTTTTCATTGTGTTTCAACATACGCACGGATATTTGAAATATTCGCAAAGGTTTCATAACCCGACCCGTTTACGACTACCAGAGTTGGAGCGGTACGAACGGAGTATTGTGAAACAACGTCGGGATTTGCTTCTGCTTCAATAACATCATAGAGGATTTGAGCATCATTCATAAAACTTTTAGCTTTATCACAGTTTGGACATTGTTTTGTTGTAACGAGCATTATCTTATGACTGTCCATGACTTCATATCTTGCCATTTCGTGTTTTTCTTCGGAAGGTTTTGGTGCGGTACTAATTTTTATATCAATTATTGATGTTTTGTCCTTGTCTTTGTTAATAGCTTTTTCTTCATCAGATAAAAAGTTTTCAAACGAATAAACCTTACGTGTTTTAAACTCTTGAGTTTTTCCTGCATTCCAGTTTTGTACAGGGCGATAGTAGCCTGTTATTCTACTATAAACCTCTGTGTTTTCGTTACAGGTGTTGCAGGTGTATTGCTCGCCCGGGATATAACCGTGATTTACGCAAATTGAGTAGGTTGGTGACATTGTATAGTATGGCAGAGTATATTTTTCGGCAATTGTACGCACAAGCTTTGCAGTTGCTTTCCATGATGGTAGCCTTTCGCCAAGAAATGCGTGGAAAACTGTTCCTGATGTATATAGTGTTTGCAAACCATCCTGAATAGCTAAAGCTTCAAATATATCCTCTGTGAATCCCACAGGTAGATGTGATGAGTTCGTGTAGTACGGTGTTTCATCTTCGCTTTTTGCTGCTGTGATTATTTCAGGCCATTTTTGTAAATCATGCTTTGCAAGACGATATGATGTGCTTTCTGCTGGTGTTGCTTCCAAGTTAAAGAGGTCGCCATATTTTTCTTGATAATCAGATAAACGCGCTCTCATGTGATTTAATACTTCTGCTGCAAACTTTTGTGCTTCCGGTTCAATTAAATCTTTTCTGAGCCATTTTGCATTTTGACAAGCTTCGTTCATTCCAAGTAAACCTATCGTTGAAAAATGATTCTCGAAATTGCCAAGATAACGTCTTGTGTATGGGTATAAACCTTCGTCCATAAGAGTTGTGATAACTTTACGTTTGGTTTCGAGAGCACGAGCTGCTATATCCATCATTTTATCGAGTCTGATATAAAACTCGGCTTCGCTTCGTGCTTGATATGCTATACGAGGCATATTTATTGTGACTACACCGATAGAACCTGTGCTTTCGCCGCTTCCGAAAAGTCCGCCTGATTTTTTGCGTAGCTCACGTAAATCAAGGCGCAGGCGGCAACACATACTACGAACATCGCTTGGATCCATATCACTGTTTATATAGTTTGAGAAATATGGTGTGCCGTATTTTGCAGTCATTTCAAATAGAAGCTTGCTGTTTTCGGTTTCGCTCCAGTCAAAATCCTTTGTGATTGAGTAGGTTGGTATTGGGTATTGGAAACCTCGTCCGTTTGCATCACCGTCTAACATAACTTCGATAAATGCTTTGTTTACCATGTCCATTTCGGGTTTGCAATCTTTATATTTATATGGCATTTCTTTGCCACCAACAATTGCTTGTAACTCTGCGAGGTCGTTTGGTACTACCCAGTCTAATGTGATATTTGAGAAGGGTGCTTGTGTACCCCAACGAGAGGGGGTGTTTACACCGTAAATAAAGCTTTCGATACATTTTTTTACTTGTTCATAAGAGAGGTTGTCTTTTTTGACAAATGGTGCAAGGTATGTGTCAAAAGATGAAAAAGCCTGCGCTCCTGCCCATTCGTTTTGCATAATGCCAAGGAAGTTTACCATCTGGTTGCAAAGAGTGGGTAGGTGCTTAGCAGGTGATGAGGTGATTTTGCCGGGGATTCCACCGAGGCCTTCTTCGATTAGTTGCTTTAAGCTCCAGCCTGCACAATAACCTGTGAGCATTGATAGGTCGTGCAAGTGAATATCGGCGTTACGGTGCGCTTCGGCAACGTCTTTGTCATACACTTCACTAAGCCAGTAGTTTGCTGTGATTGCACCGGAGTTGTTGAGAATTAGACCCCCCACAGAATAAGTAACCGTAGAGTTTTCTTTGACACGCCAGTCCGTGACATTGACATAACTGTTTACGGTTTCTTTAAAGTCTAATATTGTTGATTTGATATTTCTTAACTTTGTGTGTTTTTCGCGATATAAGATGTAAGCTTTTGCTACATCGGTGTACCCACCTTTTATGAGGACTGCTTCGACACTGTCTTGGATTTCTTCGACTGTAATCGCGTCATCGATTATCTTCGGTTCAAAGTCTGCTGTGACCATGACGGCAAGAAAATCTATGGTATCTGAATGGTATCGGCGGTTTTGCGATTCAAAGGCTTTCATAATGGCATCTGCGATTTTGCTTAGATCAAATTCGACTACTGTTCCGTCACGTTTCTTAACATTGTACATGCTAAATTCCTGCCCTCATAATATATTTAGTTGGTAGATAAACGGCGTGATGTTGTAAAACTCACACCGCACCACTATACTAACACTGCTATTATGCTATGTCAAGCATAAAATACAATATATTGTAATTATTTTTTTATTATAACACAATAT
>JAITFS010000193.1 GCA_031281195.1 Oscillospiraceae bacterium | reverse complement strand
TGATCAACTTGATGACCTTTGCTACAATCAAGATATGGAAGGGCTTAGAAATTATGCACATACACAACGTGAAGAAGGCTTCATGCATTACAAATGGTAGCATGATAAAGTAAGCCATTTCTTGCTTCATCTATCGGACAACTCCGGGTTGGCAGTCGACAAGGTTTGTCTTAAATGAATTAAATCCATTATTATGGTTGGTTTATAATTATAGAATTGGAAAAAAATAAATGAAGATTTCTGACAATTTTATCAAAGAACACCAGTGTCATGAAATAAGCGATGTTTTGGGTTATGACTCTTTTATAAATATCGAATTGCTTGACAAAGGTTGGTCAACAGACAAGAAATACATCGTTGAAACTGCTGATGGACAAAAACAATTACTTCGTATTGCTGATATAGTACAGCATGACCATAAAATGTATGAGTTTGAAATGATGAAACGTGTGGTCGAATTAGGAATTCCAATGTCACAACCGATTGAGTTCGGAATCTGTAATAACGGTGAAAAAGTGTATCAACTTTTGTCTTGGGTTGAAGGTGAGGATGCAGAAACTATTTTACCCCTGTTATCTGAGGCAGAGCAATATGTTTTTGGTTTAGAATCCGGTAAGATACTTCATAAAATCCATTCCATTTCAACGCCACATAACGAGGTCAGTTATCTGGCTTACCGAGAAAATTGGGCTGAGCGCTTTAATCGCAAAGTGGATAGAAATATCAAAATGTATAAAGAAAGTGCTATAAAAGTTAGCGGAGGTGATAATTTTATCAATTATATAGAGTGTAACCGCAAGCTTCTTGAAGATAGACCGCAATGTTTCCAACATGGTGACTATCATGTGGGAAATATGATAATAAACAACTCTACAAAAACACTTAGTATAATTGATTTCAACCGATATGACTTCGGCGACCCAGGGGAAGAGTTTAATCGCATTGTGTGGAGTGCAAGTGTAAGCCCACGTTTCGCAACAGGACAATTGCATGGTTATTTTGGTGCTACCTCATTGTGTAATGGTGGATCAGAGCCACCATTAGAATTTTTCAAACTTCTTGCGTTTTACATAGCAAGTAATGCGTTAGCCCACCTTCCATGGGCAATTCCATTTGGTAATGATGAAATTGAAACTGCGAAAAAGCAGATGCAGTGTATATTGGAATGGTTTAATAATATGAATAATCCTGTTCCAACATGGTATTTAAAAGATGAATTTCTGAATTAGTAGGTTTCATGTTGGTTTTATTTTATGCCTTAGCGAAGAAATACATCTGTACTTCACAATATTTGTGCTTAGAAACACATGTGCTCTTGTAAAATCTGTGTATGGGTAGTATAATTTTACTATGAAAGATCTGATGTTAATTATATGTACTAGTATGAATTTTGAGGTGACGAAATGAAAATATTACGAATATATATGGAAAACTCAGTTATTGGTGGATAGTTTGATGATATATTTGAAGAAGCTACAAAAATGTTGTTTGAAAAATTCAAAAATGATGAATATCGTGCAGTTATTTCAACTCATACGTTTGGAGAACTGTATGATGGAACACCGCAGGAGGTTATATAAATGAAAAACACTATTAAAATAAATGATTGTGTCGAGTTCAAGAATGAGTTACACAAGAGATTATATGAAAAGAGTGGAGCTAAGGATTTTAATGAGTATATAAAATACATAAGCTCTAATTACTCATTTAATAAAGCAACCACTAAAAGTAATAAACACATACGCTACCAGTAATATGTGATGAGTTTCCATGCGAACGAATACAACGGTTTTTTTGTATCATAAAGAAAACGATACAGGGTATGTATTTCGATTAACACCAACAACCCGTCAACCAGCAGTTGACTTTTTCTACAAAAGTCAACTGCTTCTCCCTTGCAATGCTATAAATACCTCCGCTATAATAATAGATATGTGGAGGTATTAAAAATGGAAATGAAGTTATCATGTAATATCGCTAAGAAACGTCATGAAAGTGGACGGTGGTCGTTAATGAGCGGATACAAAGGATAATTAATGTACGTGCAAAATAAACATTTTATACAAATTACTAATTTGCTGTCGACACACGAAAAAATACAATGTAATATAGACCAAACGAGGTGTAAAATGAAACGAATAGATGAATTGCAAGCTGAAGATGAAATGATTAGAATGACTCTAAATGTCGCTAGGAATGATGAACGCATACGAGCAGTCAGTATGGAAGGTTCACGTGCTAATCTCGCAATTCCGAAAGACCAATACCAAGACTATGATATAACTTTCTATGTTCATGACATAGAACCGTTTTATAATAATCCGTCATGGGTGATTGAGAAATTCGGTGTGTCGCTCATTATGCAAATGCCGGAAGCGATGCGTAATCCATGCGGAGATGGAAATTTTAACTATATGATGATTTATCCCGATGGCAAACGCCTTGATTTATCTTTTCATCAAGGGAAATATATTGACGATGGTCAACCCTCTATTACACTCTTAGACAAAGACAATGGAGTTGGACTTCGTCCTCCGCTTCCACCTCCAAACGACACTATATATCATACGGAGCCGCCATCGTCTTTGTTTTACTATTCGTGCTGTAACAATTTCTGGTGGTGTTTGAACAATGTCGCAAAAGGCATTGCGCGAGATGAGTTGTCTTATACGATGAATATGCTAAACATAGAAGTCCGGTCAGAGTTGCATGATATGATTAGATGGTATATTGGAACGCAACTTGGCTTTGATCTTTCTACGGGGAAAGACGGCAGATTTTTTAAACGATTCTTATCTCCTGATTTATATGAAAAATATAAAGCAACATATTCTGGTAGTGATTATACTTCTATATGGATTGCTATAGATATAATGTGTGATTTATTTCACACTATGGCTCTTTCAGTTGCTGAGCATTTTAATTTTACCTACAGACAGGATGAGGAAGATGGTATACGGGAGTATTTAAGGATAATAAGAGAAAATATCGATAACAAAGAGTATACGCTTATTGGATATTAAGGAGTAGGCACATTAGAAAATATGTTTATAAGTGTTATGTGTATAAATTGGGATATTAAGAAACTATAAATATGTTGTAATTTTCACACACTTTAATAATAAATATACTAAAAGTATACAGTAAGCAAAAGAATAAAGGGGATCGTAAAAATGACAACAATGTTGAAAGAAATGAGAAAAGCAAAATATGGAATTTCGCAAAAAACATTATATAATTTTGAGCGTATTCTTCAAAAATACGAAGGAAATGAGTGTGATGAAATGTTTATGAAAGCGATGAATGAACAACTCTCTAAAGAGCAACGATTCCATATATATGAGACACAAGGTGGATGTAATGGAACAGGTTACGACAAGCAGCGTAAAGCATTTGCTCAAGAAAATGTTAATACAGATCTTGTTAAAAGGTTAGATCTTTTCGCAAAGACTTTTGGTAGACATAAGCCAGTATTAAATGATGACAACACAATGACACTTAATTTCAAATGCTCACATGGATATTATAAACGTGCTAAAGAAGGAAAATATACCACTCCACCACTAAACATTGAAACATATTTTGAAAGATGTGCAGGTGGTAGATTATATGAATTACAAAAGGCGTTGGGGATAAAATTAAAAATAAAATCTGTTGATGTATCTCCGCTTATCGAAAACATCGAAAACCCGGTTACTTTCATATTTCAGATTGAAGAAAAATAAAACAGTATACGCCTATACTTCACATAACACACGGTATACGCTACAATTGGAGTAAACATAGTCCATTTTTTAGTAGCTTCCATTGTAGCTGTCAATAGCTATTAAAAAATGTCGAAAAAAGACGGATAAAAATGTAGTTAATTAACAGTTCGGAAATAAAAACGATACAGGGTATGTATTTCGATTAACACCAACAACCCGTCAACCAGCAGTTGACTTTTTCTACAAAAGTCAACTGTTTCTCCCTTGCAATGCTATAAATATCTCCGCTATAATAATGGATATATGGAGGTATTCAAAAATGGAAATGAAGTTATCATGTAATATCGCTAAGAAACGTCATGAAAAAGGTATTACCCAAAAAGAATTAGCAGAATATATAGGCGTCTCAAAAGCTGCAGTTTCTAAGTGGGAGAAAGGACAAAGTTATCCCGATATTGTGCTATTGCCACAGTTGGCAACATTTTTTAACATTAGTGTTGATGAACTTTTGGGTTATTCGCCACAGCTTACTAGTGATGATATTAGAAAATTATGCTTAAAATTGTCGCAAGAGTTTACAACAAAACCTATTGATGTAATGTTACAAAAATGTAAAGAAATAACAAAGGAATACAGCTCATGTTTTCCTTTGTTATATCACTTGGCTGTAATGTTAATAAATCATGCAGTTTATCTTGAAGAAGAAAACAAAAAATCTTTGTTACAAAAAGCAAGAGCGTTAAGTCAACGTGTTGTAGCTGATTGCGATGATGCTTTATTGGCTAAGGATGCACTTAATTTACAATGCTTCTGTTGTATTTTACTGGGAGAGCCTGACGAAGTTTTTAAGTTAATAGGCGAATCCCTGCGTTCATCAGAAATAACAGAAGGAAACTTGATTTCACAGGCTTTTGAATTAGCCGGGAATAATAATAAAGCAATAGAAATATCCCAATGTGGATTGTTTGATTGCTTATGGCATTTAATTGATTCTGCTGTGACATATACTACAATGACGATTGATACATTTGAGATTTCCCAAATATCACATAGCCGATTAATCCAATTAATTGATATATATAATGTAGAAAAACTTGCTCCAAATATGGCAGCAAGAGCATATTTGTTAGGGGTCGAGCTGTATTGCAAACACGGTCAAATTGAAACCGCATTTGATTGGTTGGAAAAGTGTACAGATTTGTGTCTTGCAATGAAGTTCCCAATAGGAATCAACAGCGACTCATTCTTCACAGAAGTAAAAAAATGGCTGGATGATAGTGTATTAGGTTCAATTGCACCGCTTGATGCTGCTGCTATTAAACAGAACATGTTACATTCTGTGGAGTCACTGCCATCCCTAATTGAGTATCATAATCATCCACGTTACAAAGCCGTTATCAAAAGAATTACAGATTTTATTAACGAGAAAGAGAAAGTTTGAAACTAAAGTTTCAAACCATAACGTAGGTGGCTCGGCAGAGCAATCCCTGCGGGGGGAGCCGAGCAATAAGTTTGAAAATAATTTTCAAACTCACAAATAAAACTTATATTAAAAGAGGTCAAACAAAAATGAAATACTATTTAAACAAACATAAGGCATTATTTTCTATCACAATATTACTATCTATCATTGTGTCTTTGAGCAATGTTGTTGTCGCTGTCATTCTCCAACGTATTTTGGATATAGCTGTATCAGGTAACAGAGAGAGCTTTGCAGGAATGTTACTTTTCTCCATGCTTTACTTCGCAGGGTTTGCATTATTTGCATACATTTATTCGCTGCTTAGTAAAAGATTTGTTTGTGTGGTTATAAACTCTATTCGTAAAAAATCTTTTGCAGGAATCATAAATAGAAGCTACTCGGATTTCTATAAAGTAAACACTGCTGATTATTTATCTGCGTTAACAAATGATATAAAAATTGTTGAGGATAACTTCCTCGCACCTTTGTTGCAAATTATTCAATTTGCGGTTATGTTTTTTGCATCAGTAGCGATTATGTTTTACTTTGATGTTATTATTGCCATTTGTGTTTTGGGTGCAATCGCACTTATGATGGTTGTTCCAAGTTTATTTGGTTCAGTAATTCAAAAAAGACAAGATCAATATTCCGGCAAATTATCAGATTTCACAATCAACTTAAAGGATATTTTATCCGGTTTTGAAGTTATCAAGTCTTATGCAATGAAACCATATACAATTTTACGATTTGGAAAAAGCAACGATAATACAACAAAAGCTCAATATAGTGTTGAAAAAGCTATGGCAGCAAATGAAACAGTATCGTTATTTTTAGGTGTCTTTATTCAAGTCGGAGTGATTTTTCTAGCAGCGTGGTTTATTATTACCGGTCGGGTAACTGTAGGCATTTTGGTTGGTATGGTTCAAGCAACAGGGATGATTTTTCAACCTCTCACTGTAATATTTCAAAATATGCCGAGATTAAAAGGTGCAAAACCTGTAATTAGCCGCCTTAATGATTTAGCAGACAACAAAAGCACAGATTTTTCCGGCACAACAAAACCAACGCATAAAAAAGACATTTCAATAAAAAATCTAACTTTTTCTTATGATGGTGATAGAAAAATACTAAATGGCACATCGGTTGACTTAGAAAAAGGCGTAAAGTATGCCCTTATTGGTAAAAATGGTTGTGGTAAAACTACCCTAACGAAGCTGCTCTGTGGGCATTACTTTAATTATGATGGTGAAATCAATTATGACGATATTGAGTTAAAGGAACTCGATTATGATAAAATGATGAAGTTATCAGCAACCATTCATCAAAATGTTTATATCTTTAATGAAAGTATTCGCGATAATATCTGCCTACATCAAGACTACAGCGATTCCGATCTAAAGTTTGCTCTTGATATCAGTGGTGTTTCGGGATTTTTAGATAAAATGACTGATGGACTTAATACAATAGCGGAGGAAAATGGTGCTAACTTCTCCGGTGGGCAGAAGCAACGGATTGCAGTTGCCAGAGCTATTATTCAAGGTAAGCCTATATTGGTGCTCGATGAAGGAACATCTGCAATTGATACGCAAACAGCTACTGATATTGAAAATAGTTTGCTGGATATTAAGGATTTGACATTAATAACAATTACGCATAATCTCCAAGAAGAAAACTTGCGTCGTTATGATAATATAATTTACATGGAGGACGGCAAAATTAACAATACAGGAACTTATGATGAAATCGTAGGTATAGTACCGATGCTGGCGTAGTGTTGGAAAAACATGGAGATTTAGTAAGTTTTAAGCATATATGATATACTATCGGTGACTATAAAAATGAAGTTTAGCGTGAAAGAATCTAAAAATATGCATAACACTTGGCGCAAAACTCCATTCTTTTACGCTAATTTGTGTCAAAATATTTGGAATGGAGTTTATTGTGTCAAATGAATTAACCGCAGAACAAGAAAAACAAGTACAAGACCGGATTGATGAGCGTGTTTGCATTGAAAAAGCAAATTTGTTAAAAATCATGAAGGATTATTATGGAGAAGAAGCCTACCGTGTATTTGCAAAAGCAGATGGAGAAGAAGTCCGCTTACTTGCCCGTAAAAGAGCAGAGGAGCTTGGAGATAATTCAATCGAACCCTTATTAAACGAACTGTTTGAAGCGTTTCGGGAGCAAGGCACAGAATATACAATGGAAAAAACAGATTCGGGTTACCAGATAAATTGTACAAAGTGCCGTGCTTATGACATAGCTGAGCGTTTTGGAATTCAAGAGCAGATGTATTACATGAACTGTACAGCAGACCCATACATTGCGGAAGGTTTTAACTCAAATATCGGTTTTAAGAGAACAAAAACAAGAATGTTGGGCGATGAATACTGTGATCATTTTTACTATTACAAGGACGGTATCGGCTAAATGATTTCAAGACAAAATTACTCACACATTATATGGGATTGGAACGGAACATTATTTGACGACGTGAATTGGTGTATTGAAGTCATCAATATAATGCTTTCAAAGAGGGGATTAAAACCATTCAAAGAGCGTAAAGAATATCATAATACCTTTTGTTTTCCAATTATTCAATATTATAAAAATGTCGGATTTGATTTTTCTATTGAACCATTTGAAGATTTAGCAAAAGAATATATTTTTCTTTATCATTCAAATAATAGCGGCAATTGTAAATTACATTCAGACGTAGAAATGACTTTGAAGACAATCAATAATATGGGTATTACACAGATTATTTTATCTGCATCAGAAATTGAAAATCTACTATCTCAGATAAATGAATTTAATATTACTGGTTATTTTGATGAAATGATTGGACTTTCTGACATATATGCAAAAAGTAAAATTGATGTTGGTTTAGAATACCTTACTAGGAAGAAAGTAAGTAAAGCTATTTTAATTGGTGATACAACACATGATTACGAAGTTGCGAATGCTCTTGGAGTAGATTGTTTATTGATTCCAAACGGACATCAAAGTAAAGATGTATTATTATCGTGCAATGTCCCTGTTTTAGATGATCTTACTCAAGTTTATAAATACCTGAGCGGATATTAAATGCATTAGAAAAAGGAATAGTTATAAGTTTGATACTAAAGTTTCAAACCATAGTGTAGGAGGATCGGCAGAACCGAGTAATAAATATGAATATAGAAAAATTAATAGAAAAAGATTTTAGCGGTGTTATTTCTGTTAGAAAAAACGGTGAAGAATTAATTAAAAAAGCTTATGGATTTGCAGATATAAACAATAAAATACCGAATGAAGTTGATACAAAATTTGCTACTGCATCTGCCGGAAAGGCATTTGTTGCAGTTGGTATATTGCAATTAATTGAAAATAGAAAATTAAGTTTTGATGATAATATTGGTAATATATTAGATTTTGACTTAAAATTAATTGATAGAAATATTACTGTAAAGCAATTATTAACACATACCTCAGGAATTCCGGATTATTTTGACGAAAGTATCATGAATGAATATGCCCAGCTTTGGCAGGAGTTTCCAAACTATAAAATAAGAAAATCAATTGATTTATTACCCTTGTTTATCAATAAACCAATGATGTACAAAACAGGAGAAAAATTCCAATACAATAATACTGGTTTTGTTGTTTTAGGGTTGATAATTGAAAAAATAACAGGATTATTATTTGATGAATATTTGACTGAAAATGTCTTTATTCCCTATGAAATGTCTGACACCGGTTATTATGAATTGGATAGGTTACCTGCTAAATGTGCAAACTCGTATATATACGACCAAAATCGCAATGAATTTTACACAAATATTTATAGTGTAGATGTAAAAGGAACTGGAGCTGGCGGAGCATTTACGACAGTAAACGATATTGAGAAGTTTTGGGATAATCTACTAAATGGAAAATTACTATCTAGTAATATGGTAAATAAAATGTTTACATTGCAAAGCTCTTATGAAAATAATTATTACGGTTATGGGATTTGGCTTGAAAAAACAGAGGACGGAACTTATGAACCTTGGTTTCAAGGATGTGATCCCGGGGTAAGTTTTATAACAAGTTATGACAGAAGTAAAAATATAAACATTACAATAATTAGTAATATTGGCAATAACGTATGGGAAATGAAACGAAAAATAGATGAGAATGTTATTTTATAGGAGGAAAAACTATCGAAAATTTTGTTAAAGTAGCCGGAATAATGAAACAAAATAGTTGGATTAATAATGAATTATTGGAACTAAACAAGAACTTACCTGAGTGAGGGTTAAAATGTCAGAGAATTTAGAAGAAATGAGTGCTTTCTTTAATAAACGTGCAGAAAATTATGATATTGTTCATCTTGAGCATGTTGGTGGAATCGAAGGCAAACAAATATTGGCTTCTTTTTTGCCGGCTGGTACAAAGAAAATCATTGATTTTGGCATTGGTACAGGATTGGAGCTTGACGGAATTTTCAAGTGTTTCCCTAACGTTGAAATCACAGGATTAGATATTTCTGAAAATATGTTACAGATACTCAAAGAACGCTATTCAGACAAAAATGTCCAATTATTTTGTAATAGTTACCTTGATTTTGACTTTGGGAAAGAAGTATATGATGTTGCTTTATCGGTTATGACATTACATCACTATACTCATGAAGTGAAAAACGATTTATACAAGCGAATATATGAATGCATCAAACCGGGTGGTATGTA
>JAITFS010000179.1 GCA_031281195.1 Oscillospiraceae bacterium | reverse complement strand
ACATTTTTGCTTAACTCCGGTATGTCCTGTCCTACCAAATATGCTAAAACAGGAGCAAATAGATCTAAAGCAACAGATAATCCGCTATTTTCAAATCTTATAACCAGCTTTAAAATACTTTCAGTTATAATATCCGCTTTTGCCTGATAAAAATTATCAACAAGTGGATCCTTAAAAATATATTTACCATTAATTTGTGATAAAGGTAAAAGTTTAGCAGGAGATTTGTTTATTTTGTTAATCACCTCTTGTGTGTTTACACCTTCTTCTTGATATATTTTCGTACAATTTTTACAAAAACAACCCATTCCACCTGATAATCCATTAGCATAAGAAGAATGACGTATTTTATCTAAGAAAACTCCGTCAAAAGGTAAATCAGCGAAGTGTTTTTGATATAAATTGAAAATAATATCAATATTATTTTGCGATGAAGGACAAACAAAACGGAAATCCTCATCGGGCAAAACACCAAGACCTTGCTGTAGTTTATTTTGGTAATCAATCACAGGGTCAGCTTTTGCATAAGAAGGTAACTCTGAAAAAACGGGCATCCAAAGCCACACCTTTTTCCCGGCTTTATGAGCAACTTCAATAATTCTTTGATAACATTTATCTTGTGTATTCCACCCGATAATAACATCACCAAAACCAAACTTTTGATAAAGCTTATCAAGAACTACATCAGCAGCACAATCCTTAACCCCTGCTTCATATCCACCGCTAAAAAATTGATAAGTATACTCCATGTATTTACCATATCACAAGTCATAATAATAATACAATTGCATTTTCTCAAATATCCTATATAATGATGAAAAACTTACAGAAAAAGTGCAAATAACACCGTAAGATTTATTTAATTGAAATGGAGTTTGATATGTTTAAAAAGCTGAATAAACAAGAAAGAGCGTGGGTATTATACGATTTGGCAGAGTCGCCATACACAATTACAGTTATGGCAACAATTATGGGAATGTATTTTTTCTGGTCAGCAAATGAAGCATTAGGAGATGGTGATATAGTAAGTCCTTATTGGGCATTTGCTACTGCTGCCTCTATGCTATTTACCGGTGCATTGGCACCGATAATCGGAGCATTAACAGGTTACCTTGGGAAAAAGAAATTTGTATTTAATATATTCGTCGGTATAGGTGCTGCATCAACAATTGCTCTTGCTATTGTACCGGAAAAAATGTGGTATATGCTTTTGATAGTATATGTTATCTCAATGATAGGGTATTCGGGTGCAAATAAAGTATATAATGCATTTTTGGTTGATGTAACCTCAAATGACCGTATGAACAGGATTTCAACACTGGCTTTTGGAGTGGGTTATCTTGGGTGTATTCCTCCATTTATTGCAAGTATTGCACCAATTTTACTTATTGAACTCGGTATAATAAACATATCTTTTGTAACAGCATACCGTATTGCTTTCTTAATAACTGCTGTTTGGTGGTTATTGTTTACGATTCCAATGTGGCGTAATGTGAATCAAAAATATGGTCAGCCGATCGAAGAAAAATATGTGCGTAAAAGCTTCGTAACTGTTTGGCTCACGATTAAAGAAATATGCAAGCATAGATCGGTTTTACTCTTCCTACTTGCGTTTTTCTTATATTATGATGGTGTAAGCTCAATTATCAGCATGGCAACAATATACGGAATGGAAATTGGTATCGGACAAGTTGACCTGCTGCTTGTACTACTGGCAACACAGTTTGTCGCAGGTCCGTGTGCAATCATCTATGGCAGACTAGCGGATAAGTTTGGTACAAAAACCATGATTTATGTCGGTATTTGTACGTATGTAGTGATTTGTATGATAGCATTATTAATGAGTCCCGAGCGTGATATTAAGTTCTTGACCGCTTTGTTCTGGGGGCTTGCAATGCTCGTTGGAACAGCACAAGGAGGAATACAAGCACTCAGCCGTGCATATTTCGGAAAAATTGTACCAAAGGATAAATCAAATGAGTTCTTCGGCTTCTATAATATATTTGGTCGATTAGCCTCAATCATGGGTACTACTTTATTTGGAATTATATCAGTATTAACAGGGCATCCACATCTTGGTATTGCAGGTATTGTTGTGTTGTTTGTAGCAGCAGCAATTATCTTCAAGTTTGTTCCGCATGACAAAGACGTTATGATGGAGAGCAGTACATAAAATCATTGGAATGGAGTTTATTTATGAAAAAATATGGATTTAATATGATATGGATGTTTTCATATTATGGAAAAGAAGCAAAAAAACCGGATAAAAAGCAATTGGATTTTATCGCAAAACATGGGTTTAACTTCATTCGTGTACCAATGGATTACCGATTTTGGACAAACGAGTTTGATTATTTAAACCCAAATGAAAAAGTTTTTGAAAAAATCGACTCGTATATAAAAGCATGTCAAGAGCGTGGTTTGCACATGAGCTTAAACATGCACCGTGCTCCGGGATATTGCATTAACAACAATAATATTGAGAAGCACAACCTTTGGAAAGACAAAATTGCACAAGATGCTTATGTATTTTTATGGGAAACATTTGCCAAAAGATATAAAGGTATATCTTCAAAAGATCTAAGCTTTGACCTGCTTAATGAACCGCCCGATATTGGACAATACGGTTTTACACGCAAAATTCACGAGAAGGTTATGCGACGTACAATACAAGCTATCAGAGACATTGACCCAAGCCGTTTGATTGTGTTAAACGGTATTGAAGGTGGTGGAATTGCAATTCCTGAACTGGCTGATGCTGATGTTATTCACAGTGGACGGGGATATGCACCATATCAATTGACCCACTACAAAGCAAGCTGGGCACCACTTGAGGATGGTTATAAATGGATAAAACCGGTATATCCCGGTGTGATGGAAGATGAAATGTGGGATAAATCAGCTCTGGTAGAATATTATAGACCTTGGCGTGAGGTTGAAGACATGGGTGTTGAGGTTCATATCGGAGAGTTTGGCTGTTATGATAAAACACCAAATGACGTAGCTATGCGTTGGTTTAAGGACTTGATTAATCTTTATAATGAGTATAAATGGGGCTTTGCTTTATGGAACTTTGCGGGAGCTTTTGGCATAGTAAATCACGGAAGACCCGGTACAAAATATGAGCTTATAGATGGATTTAAAGTCGATAGAGAATTAATGGAGCTGCTCTTACCGCCAAAGCTTACTTCCGGCTAACTATTACTGTAGCAACCTTAATAGCTACAGCACAAAACCCTAATGATAAAAAAGGTAAAATAACAACTGTAAACACACTGAGATTTGTTTCATCAACAATCTCGGTTGTGTTTATACTATCTTGCTCCTCTATTCCCATTTCCGAGCTTTTTAGCATTTCCATAGCGCCAAGTCTTTCCGCTTCCTCTGCTTCAAGCTTTGCCAGAGCTTCTTCAGCTAGTCTTTGTGCTTCGGCTTCTGCCTCCGCTTCTGCCTCAAGTCTTGCAATTTCCTCCGCTTCAAAAATCGCAAGCAATTCAAGCTCTCTTATCGTATTTATAGCAACAACTGCATTTTCCAACACACCAAGCACCAAATATCTTCCATAAAACTCTTCAAATAAAGAGATACCCTCATCAAACATCACAGTTGCAATCTCAACCCCGATATAACGCCAGTGCCAAGGCTCAAAAATATAACCGTGTACATCAGAATACTCCTCCGGATAACGGAGTATAAACCCGTATTTATGTGCATTTTGTGACAACCATTCAAACTCGTAAGAATCTTGAAAATGCGAACCACTTAAAGAACCTCGTGATGATCTGCTTAATAAATCGATAGCAAGTCCTGTCTGGTGCTCAGAATGACCGGGTCTTGCAATTGCAGAGTCTGTTATCGTTAATCCTTGTAGTTCAGAGGCATTAGCGTGTGACATAGCTTGAGACCCAAAAGAGCGATATGCACTTACAGTATTTATTGATAAATCATGATTTTCCATTTCAACCTGCATCATAAGAAAATTAAAAGCAGCTTCCTTGCGTACTCTTCGCCATGAATCAATCAAAAACAAATCATCAGGTGACCAGTTTCTCGGAAGAATATGATTCTTATTAACAAGAACATACAAACTGTCCGGGTTTTGTATTTCAACAATATCTCTAAAAAACTCCAAATCAATATTTGCATTAACATACGCAAGCACAACATCTCTTGGCATTTCAGGATTTTCATTTTGAAAAGCCTCATATCTTGTTTTGTTTTCACTTAAAAAATGCTGATACTCGCCTGTGTGTGAAAGAGGTTTTAGTAATGCAACATACTCAGCGAAATCAATCTCTAACTCGCTTAAAACATCATAAACACATAGCGGATAAACATCATTCTCATCCGGATCAATTGCACTTGCAATAGTTACACTAACAACCGTACTAAGAACGATAAAAGCTATAAATATAGAAATCACTGGTTTTTTCAACATAAAACCATTCTAATACCTAAGTTTCTTTTAGTCAAGCATATCCCAATGTCTCATGTATTAATATTCTTATAATGGTCTCGGAAAGCGAAGCCAAGGATGGCGGAGCGCCGAAACTCTGAGCATGGAGGCTCAGCGTTTCGGAAAAGAGACTATTATAGAAATATTATTACTAATATATGTTTATATGATATACTAATTAAAACAAATAGAGTAAGTAAGAAGTGGTACATCTTAATGAATTTATACGAAGATAATAGCGGGCTAGTAAAAAAAGTTTTTCTTAAAAATGCTGTCTACAGTGTATCAGCATTATCTGTTGCGCATGTTGCACCGATTGTATGCGGAGCTGTAGCCGGTTTAGTGTTAGGTGAGGTTGGTCTGGCAGTTGTTGGTATATTTGCACCATTTTTCTTTTTAACAGGTTTTTTTGGCACGGTAATAGCAAGTGGTGCAGCATCAACTGCTGCAAAATATATAGCGGCAGATGATGACAATCGTGTTTATGAGCTCTACACTTTATCAATTATCTTAACTACACTGTGTGCAACAACTCTTTTTATCTTGAGTATGATTTTCAGAGAAACGATATTGTCAGTGATAGCCGGAAGTGGTGAGTTATACAGGTATGCTTCACTATTATTTTTACCTATAATACTTGCAAACTGCATTATAATAACAATATATGTACCTATGTATTGGGCAAGGTTAATAGGAAGAACACCGGTTGTTTTGATATTTAATACTATTCAATCAATTATGAGTGTAGTATTAGTCCTGTTATTTATATATGTGTTAAACATGGGTATTATTGCACTTGCTATTTCTCAGTTAATCTCTGCGGTGGTTTCAACAATTTTAGGTTTTATTATGATTCACACCACAAAAAATCGCATGAAATTGCGTATTCCACGTAATTTTGGTAAAGATTTATTACCTGTTTTATCAATAGGCAGCCCTCCGGCATTTGTAAGACTATTTCGTTTTGCAGCAATGTTTGTTATTAACATAATATTGCTAAACTTTGTTGGAGTAGCTGCAATTGCAATATTTAGCATTTTGAACATGTTACAACGTTTTGTTATTGCTCTTGCAAACGGGATTTCAGGAGTACAGATACCAATTTCAAGTATTTTACACGAAGAACGAGACATTATTAGTCTACGTCAGCTCTCACGGGAAATGTTTCGTTTTTGTAGTATTTTTATGATAATTGCAACAATATTACTATTAGTTTTTAATAGATTTGTAGCAGGTATTTTTGGAGTTACCGACAGTATTTTATTTGCATTAGTATGCTTTTGTATTTACTCGTTTATATATGTTATCAGCTCACTTTTTATCTCATGGTACACAGCATTTCGTTTTATAAAACTCGCAAACATACTTGTATTATGTCAGGATTTAATTCTTCCACTTATATCAGTGACAATATTTGCTATTTTATTTGTTGATGTATTTTGGTTATACATGCCGATTGGAATGGCTTTAATTTTAATCATTCTACCTTTAATACTAATGTTTGTACGAAAAAAGAATAAAAACCTGTCATTTCCATTATTACTTGATACAACCGAAACAAAAGATGCAGTTCTTTCATTTTCAGTTGCCCGGGATTCAAATGAAGCAGGTAAAGCATCAGCCGCTGTGGAGACTTTTTGTAATCAACAAAAAATGGATAAAAAGAAAACACTACTCTTGGCTCTCGCTATAGAAGAAATGATTATTCTTATAACAAAAAACAACGAACAGGGAGGAGATGTATCTGTTCGTCTTGCTTTGTTTGAGGAGAATATTGTATTAAGATTGCGTAATTCAGGAAAACGCTTTAACCCAATCGAATACTACAAGCAACGCCTGGAAACAGCAGAAAACATAGACGAAAGCGTTGAAGTTTTAGGCATAAAATATATAACAGAATCAGCAAAAAAAGTATATTATAAAGAGACATTTGGTATAAACAGTTTGGTAGTTGCATTGAAAACTTAACTATGATAAACTTTATTACATAGAAAAAGAGGAGGATTCCAACATGAAGCTTGTACTGGCAATAGTTAGCAGTGAAGACGCGCAGTCAGTCATACGCAGCATGACACAAGCAGGATTCTCAATCACAAAGCTTGCAACAACAGGTGGATTTTTAATGTCGGGTAACGTCACCATCATCACTGGCGTTGACGATGACAGAGTCAATGAAGCCATTGACATCATTCGTGATAAATCAAAAAGCCGCAGCCAGCCTATGCCATCAATTACAAACTCGGCTATTGGCGGCTTTATAAATGCACCTCTTGTTGAAGTCACAGTCGGTGGCGCAACAGTATTTGTCCTGCCGATAGACCAGTTTATAAAAATCTAATAAAGCAAATTAGTATTTAATCACAGGAATAATGTCCATCTTGTAAAAAAGCACGGACAAAATATAATTATGAGAAAAACGGTAAAATCTATTGGAAAACACAGAACGTATAATACCTGAATACAGCGGAGTGCTTAGAAGCCACATGATTGAAGTACCAAGATCAATCAGTAAATGTGGAGGAATACGAATATTCGGCAGACGAATAAAATCACTCGTATTCAGCACCGATATAGCAATAATCCGAAACATCAATGCTGATGCTGTTATTGCCGTCTACCCGTTTACACCACAGCCGATTATTACACATGCGATTATTACAGCATCAGACATACCTGTACTAAGCGGAGTTGGTGGTGGAACTACAACGGGAAAACGTGTAGTCCAGCTAGCAACAGACGCAGAGTTTCAAGGAGCATTTGGAATTGTATTAAACTCACCAACACCAAACAGCACCATCAAACAAGTTCGTGATGTAATTGATATACCAATTATCGTTACTGTTGGAAGTGAAAACGAGGATATTTTAGGTCGAATAGAAGCAGGTGCAGCAATATTAAATGTATCAGCAGCAGTAAACACGCCAAAAGTAGTTGAAAAAATCAGAAAAGAGTTTCCAAATGCAGCAATAATCGCAACAGGAGGACCAAGTGATCAATCAATAGAGGACACAATAAACGCAGGAGCAAACGCAATAACATGGACACCCCCAACAACAGCAGAAATCTTCAAAACCATGATGGAAAAATACAGGACTAGGGAATAGGGACTAGGGAATAGGGAATAGGGAATGGATAGTAGAACGTCCATGCCCTCTTTAGCAAAGAGGGTGCCCTCCGCAGAGGGCGGGTGATTTGAATCTCGACAATTTGCGAGAGGGCGGGTGATTTGTCATAGGACAAAAGTACTTCATTGACAGATTAATAAAGTTATAATAGATATTGGAGGTATATATGAAGCATGTAAAAAAGATTGTAATTATTGTCATCGCAATATGTTTGATAGCTGTAGCTGTCAACCTTTTTTTTGGACCGCACTCTATTGCAGCAGGAGGAATCACAGGACTTGCGATTGTGTTTGAAACATGGTTTGGATTTGACAGAGCTATAACAGTATTTGTCGCAAACTTGATAATACTTGCATGTGCTCTAGTATTTTTGGGAAAAGAAGCATTTTTTAACACAGTTTTAGGAGCAGCTTTACTGCCGGTTGCAATAAGATTAATACCACAAATGGAAATCGTTGAAGACCCGATGCTCTCAATGCTTGTAGGTTGTATGTTTATGGCAGTTGCAGCATCGACATTATACGCAAATAACGCATCAAGCGGAGGAACAAGCTTACCACCGCTCATACTAAAGAAATATTTTAAACTCAGCCCATCAATCGGATTATTATTATCTGATGGAATAGTAATAATCCTTACATTATTTGTCTTTAATGTTGATTCATTTTTCTACGCAATAGTTTCGGTAATAATAATATCAATTATTATGTCCTACATAGAAACCGGACTGCGAAAACGTAAAAATGTTTATATAATTAGCAACAAAAGTCAGGAAATCACTGATGATATTATGAATAAAATTGGCAGGGGAGTTACACTGATACCGGTACTTGGCGGTTATCAGCGAGAAGCACGCGAGATGATAATGGTAACACTCGACACAAAAAATTATCGCGACTTACTCACAGTAGTAGACAATCACGATAAAAAAGCATTTATGATAACAGACACAGTTGCAGACGTCCACGGACAAGGCTTCACCTACGACAGCGGCAGTGTGTAGATTCCATGCCCTCTTTAGTAAATGAGGATAAAGTCAACAAAGTTGACTTAGGGTGATTTGTCAAGTAGTTACTCATTCTCAAGTTTATTTATAAGATTCACCATTGCGGAGAATGAGTTGAAGTTTTTAGGAATAAGCTCTTCAGGAGGAATTGTTACACCAATTCTATCATCAATCTCTGCAATAAGAGTGATAATATCAAAAGAATCGATGACTTTATCATCAATAAGCGAAACATGAGTAGAAAAATCTATATCCTCATGCATTTCCTGTAAAATCTCTAATAGTTTTTCCATAGCTCTTTACTTTCTGCTTCCTAACTCCAGTAGCTTTACTCTGTCGATTTTGCCACCTGCGGTTTTAGGCATATTATCGCAATGAATAATTGTTTGAGGTAGCATATAACGAGGAAGATTAGCCTTAAGAAAAGCCTTAACATCAGATTTATCAACACTATCACTCATATAATAAAGAATTATCCTACTATTTTCATTATCAAAAACCGCACATGCAAGCCCCACCCCGTCAAAACTAGCAGCCATAAGCTCTATCTCAGCAAGCTCAATCCTATAACCCATGTGCTTAATTTGATGATCTCTACGACCCTTATAGAAAAGAACCCTCTGAACATCATTGGAATCACCCTGCTCTAAATCAATTGAACCATAGTAACCCATATCACCGGTTCTATAAATAATATCAGGGAAAATCGAGAGCGGATTTTGCACAAAAGCAGAGTTCGTTTTCTCATTATCACCAAAATAACCAAGACTAAGCCCTGCGCCACGAATACAGATTTCACCGGGCTTTCCATCCGGAGGTAAATTATTATTGTCATCAAGCAAAATTATCTCAGTGTTTGGAAATGCAGAACCAATCGGAATTGAACCACTATAATCATAAGAATTTGAAACTTCATAAAAACACGACATACCGGTTGCCTCTGTAGGCCCATAAAGGTGTATAAAACGAGTATCTGGTAAAACATCTCTCCATAAATTAAAATGTCTTACCGGGAAAATCTCACTGCCAAATGCGATGGTTTTAAGTGATTTTGGAGTTGCAACGGAAAAAGCACCAAGACCTGCAACCATACTTAGAGCAGAAGCTACCCAGCAAATTGTGTTGATTTTATGCTCATTTATATATTCTATTAGTTTTACAGGAAACATAAAAAGTGAAGGTGGTATAAGATAAGTAGTAGCACCAAACTTTAATGTGGGGAAAACCTCCTTCAAACAAGCATCAAGATAAAGTGGGGATTGATTTCCAAAAACAGTATCAGAATCTAATGCCAAAACCTCGGACAGATTCTCTATATAGTCAATGACGGAGCGGTGCGTTGCTATTACACCTTTTGGAGTACCGGTTGAACCGGAAGTAAATACCACATACAACGGGTCAACATCAATGGTGCTTTTACGAATAGCTGTAAGCTTGTTATAATCAATCAGAAAACTGCCGGCATCGCTAAACAACACGGTACTATAGTCATAATCCCAATCCAAATCACGCTCAGAACTCCATTTATCAAGGAGCTTCGATGTTACCTCATCACATATAATAAGCGGAGATTTTACCTCTTCCAAAATCATTCGAATACGAAGTGTTGTAATCTCTGAATCTATTGGTACGTAATAGTTACCACTATAAACAACACCAAGGAAAGCAGCAATTATAGCAGGTGTTTTTTGCATGAATACAACAATCGGTTGTTTTTGTAACTCTTTTGAAGCAATATAACTACCACAAGAGAGACTTCTCATATATAGCTCATTAAAAGATAGAGATGATTTTTCCCCGATAAATGCAGGTTTATCGGGGTTGCTCATAGTTTTTATTGTATTTTCCAAATAATCTAAAACATTAATCATAATATTAAATACAAGCTCCTGCTAAAACATCCAAAGAGTTAATACAATTTGTGTTTATGTCACCTATAACGCAAAGCTCTGTACAACCTAGAATTACAGCATCTACACCTCTATCATCAAGCTCTGCAACCATTGGGATTAAAGCACAAGGCATAATATCAATACCAAGCTTTACATCATATATGAGCTTCATTAAATCATCTTGTAACTCCGGTGATAAAGTAAGGACATTTATGCCGAAGTTTTTAAATGCTGTATGGAAAAACTTACCATCAATAGTACCGGATGTAGCAAGTAAACCAACCTTTGTATATCTGCACTCAGCAGCATAACGTGCTACTTCATCGGGCATGTTTAAGAATGGTATATTTACAGTTTCAACAATTTTATCATAAAAGTAATGAGAGGTAATACACAGCATAGCAAGCTTGGTAGCACCTGCTATTTCCAGAGTTTTTGCAGCATCAAGCAGTTTTGGTAAAGGACTGTTTTTACTTTTTCCGGTTATATAAGCAGTACGGTCAGGTGTAGTTGGCACACTATAGATAAGGACATCCGTGAAATCCTGTTCCTTTGAAATCTCTTGCAGGCTATGAAGCTTATCGTGGAAATATGTAGTAGCTCTTGTTCCCATACCACCAATTACACCAAGCAAGGAACTGGAATAACCATCCTCTTGACGTATTAATGTGAGAAACGCAGGGTCATTATTAAGCACATCCTTCATAAATACACCTCACTGTATTACGGTACTATATCCGGGTATAACGATGGGTCAAAAGCGTAGAACAAACCACCGTGGTTTTCAAAAATAACAGGAGCATTTTCAATTAATTTTGTTTGCGATTGTGTCATCGCATGCATAATAGTGTTTAAATCAAGGTATCTTGTAGGCACAGAATCGAAGTGATGCCAACCGGCATTATCAGGGTTTATTAAGCTCCATCTGTGGTTTGTACCATGACCAATATCACGTCTGCGTTCAATCATCATATTGGGAATACCTGCTCTTGTCAACATAAGTTCACCAAGTGCGTAATAGTTAAAACAATTTCCACTACGCTCACGTAAACCTGAGTATGCAGCTTCATATATAGACTGAGGACCGCCACGAGTATCAGCATATCTTATAAGTCGCCTTATCTCAATGATTATCGCACGAGCTTGTTCTACTTGAGTCATATTTGCAACTGCTGCATCTAGTGCTTCTTGCGACATAGCTCCACCACCACGTAAAAACTCCCTATAAGCATTCTCAAGTGCAGCATCTACAAGCTCATAAACTTCATCAGGATCAACCTCTATAATGCGTATAATTACTTCAATATTTGAAATATTCCCGGTCAAGTCAATGGTAGAAATAAAAATGCTGTATTCACCAACAATATCCTGGTCGAAGCCTAATAAATCAACAACAAGCTCTAACTCTCTTCCAAAGCTATCAAACGCTGTTACACCATTTAAAAACATTACAGGATTTCCGACCTTACTCTCAATGAGAGTCGGACCTTCAAGAACCGGAGGTGTTTCATTCATTAATATTGTTAAATCCGAGCGAAAAACCTCACTATTACCCCATGTATCAGTCACAATAATCTCAACGATTTGATTACGTCCTTCTCTATCAAAAACATCAGGTTCTGTTACAAATTCAATGGAAACAACACCCGAAGGGTCATACACTCCAACCAGAAAAGCATCAGGTGTGATAGGTTCACCAATTATATGATTGTGTACACTTATAGGTGTTGCAGTTGGAGGTGTTGTGTCTTCAATGGTTAATGTCACACTAAAAGGAGCACCATTTAATGACAAGTGCAAAATATACTCACCAACATCATATTCAGCCAGAGGTAAAGGCTCTTCAATAAAACGGACATCAAACTCAACACCTCTGGCAATGCTTGCATTTGCAAGAAAATCAGAAGCAACCAAGCCGGATAGATCATCTCTGAACTCGGCTGTTATACCACTTATAGGCTTTAGTACATATACAATTCCCCATGTTTCAACAGAACGTAAACCCATTGAAAGTATTATCGGCACTTCATGGCGTCCTTCGACAGGGTAATAATCAGGGTCTAAAAATCTAACTGATGTTGATGATAAATCCTCAGAATCTAACAGAAAATCGCTAGCTAATATTGATTCTCCATTTAAAATAACTATTGGTTGTAATGTAAAATCAAAAGCAGCATGGCTAACCATCCAATAATACCAACCGCCGGCACTAATAGCACCAAGGGCTATCATACATAAAAGGATTATTCCAATAATCTTTAATGGTGATTTCTTTGGTGGAGCAAGGTGTTCAAAAGTGCTGTCTAGCACAATCTCTTGCGTAATATAAAGATTGTCGTCAAGAATATTCTCTTTGTGTATAACAGTTTCAATTGCACGCTTTGATGCTTCAGATAACTCTACATCAGGATAATTTACAATGTATTTACTCTGAGATTCTACAGGTTGAACAATATTTTGCGGCACAGCAACAGCAGGTTGTTCAACTACAACAGGTTCAACTGCTTCAGAAACTACAACCTCAACTTGTTGCGTTATAACAGGTACAGGTTCAACAGACTTTAATTCAGGCTCTAATGAAACAGCAACTGCAATATTCTCGTTTAAAGTAGTTACATCAGAGGATGGTACATCTTTAACTATTCTTGTTTTCTGTGGTTTTGTTGAAGATATGCTGCGTTTACCTTGTTTGCTAAAAAGTTTCATTTATCAGTGTTACTCCTGTGTTACAATCAATTATTAATAGTATAACCATAAATTATCTGAACTACAATATCATTCTCAATTAAAAACTCTATAAATGTTCTTTCCCGAACAAATCTATATAAACTAAGATCATATTCATAATCGTCACCATACGCTTCCAGCATATCATTTAGGCTGTTACCTATACGAATACCCTCTGTTGTACGAATCAAATCATTACGAAAACTAATCGTATGTATAAAATCATCGTCCCCAACAGGATATGTTAAAAGTTGAAAATTTTGATATTGAAATATTCGATCGACTCCATCAAAAGCACAACTGGGAGCTTCAAAAACTCCTAAAGGTTCACCTAAAGCAGCAAGTGCATACTCAACATTCATATTCATTTCAATAACAAAGTCACCAACCGCAAGCGAAAAGAGCGGTGTATCATCAACATTAGGGTCATCGGTGTTGTTAATGTCCCCATTGTTTGGATTATCAGTATTTGAATCATTGTTACCATTAGTACCATCAGTAACAACAGGTGTAGGTGAAACATCAGAAGTAGAATCATCAGAATCATTACAAGCAACGAGTACCGGTAAAATCAATATGCATGATAATATTAAAAATCTTTTCATTATCTCCATTATACCATCATTTTATTAAGAAAGTATGAATATGACCGGTTTCTCTTATTTCTTCGAGTTGTGTTGCTATTAGACGGTTGTACTGCTTAGACAGCTCTGCCCAATATTCAACGGTAACAGGGTCATTTCGCCTGTCAGGCAGGTCATAAAATTCTTTTAAAATACCGCCAAAATAACTTGATAATAGCTCAGCACCAAAAACATTTAAATGTAAACCTGCGTTAAAAGTATGTTTAGAAAAATCCAATCCAACATAGTCCAAGCCTTCATTATTTAAACCAATGGTGAAATCCACATTTTTTAAACCATTATTATAAGCAAAAGTATCAATCTGCATAGCCCACTGCTCAAACCAATAAGGCCACAAAACAGGTGCTTTTACTAAAACAAGCTCTATATCATTTTCCTTTGCTAAAGTTGTGATTTTGTTTAAATAATACATAGGCTTTTCGCCAAATTCATAATTCGGCAACCTTATTGGGTCAGGAATAAACTCCACAGGAAACACATCACTACGCACCATAAAACCACTTATAGAAACTTGAGGGTTTTGAAAGAAATAGCGAAAATCCTCACTGCTAAAATCTCGCCAGTTGTCTTTAAATCTGAAAAACGGAAGTATATATGATAAATAATCTTCACCCTCTGTACGAGATGAACGAATTGCACGGAGCTTAGTTGGTGATAACCGCATACCATCAATTGTTAAACGGTTGTACGGTTCATATAAAGGTTCATCATATTGCATAGCCATAACACTAAGCACAACCACTTTTGGCTTTTCTACAGCAAAACGTAAGGTATCCTCAAGTAAATAATACGAATGCCATATAAGCTGCTGAGGGCTGCCGCGAATATATGAGGTTATTCCATATTCCTCCCAAAGAGTGATAGGTGAAAAATTAGCATAAACCTCACAATCTCCAAGAAAAATCACATCATGATTCATTGGACTATTGTAATACTCACGTATAAGACCACCTTCAATTGCAGTAGAAGCATACTTTGGCACAAGCAATCGTTGTAATGTGAAAAACACTACAACAAAAGCGATTACTGCAACAATAATCTTAAAATATATTGTAAATAAACTGCCGCGCGTCAAACCCATGTCCATAAGCTCCTAATACCAGTGTCATAAACAAAACTACACCTGTTAAAGTATAACGAAGTGGCCATTTTACCCCGCCTAATCTATCTCTAAAATCAATATTTCCACGACCCAAAAAGCTGATAAAAAAGACTATTAATAAACCGGCTAAAGCACTAAAATATTCCTCAGTTGATAATTTAAGCTCACTTAAACCGGAAGTAAGAAATTCATTAAAACTAAAGTTTGCTACAACACTCCACATCATACGGAATGTATTTCTTACTCCGTCATAAATATCAAACGAACGTATAAAGTTCATTAGCCAAAAAGTACGGAAAATCTGAATTGAACGATAAAACCATTTATCCGTTAGTGTAGGGAAATGTTTGTTAAACCGCTCATACAAAGGAGTTAGCTCCAATGAAATCATTAAAACAATACCATTTGTCATACCCCACATTATAAAGTTCCAAGTTGCACCATGCCACAAACCGGTTAAAAACCATACGAAAATAAGCGATATATGAACAGGTAATCTTTTTGCAAGATTATTGCCAACTACACGTCGTGAAGCCTTAGAAAAACGTAACATTCTTTTACTTGCCGCCATCGGATAAAACACATAATCACGAAACCAGCTATACATTGTAATATGCCAGCGTTGCCAATACTCCTGTATCGAACGTGAATAAAATGGGCGGTTAAAGTTTTCGGGTAAACGAACCCCAAAAAGCTCCGCAGCACCTATTGCAATATCAATTCCACCGGAAAAATCACAATATAAAACAATAGCATACAATGCGATAGCAAAGAGGTAATAGATTCCTTGATATTCCTCCGGATGTATTGCGAGAAAAGCAAGAGCAGGCCAAAGCCTGTCAGCTATAACCAGCTTTTTGAAAAACCCCCAAAGAATACGTTGTGAACCACGTGCTAAACCATGTCTGTTAATCTGTGAACCACTATAAAGAGTTTTTGAAAGATTTTCAAAACGGCTTATCGGGCCTTGAATTACCTGTGGGAAAAAAGATGTAAACAAAGCTAATTTTAATGGGTTTCTTACAATTTCAGCTTTCTCTCGATAAACATCAATCACATATCCAACAGTTTGAAAAGTATAAAAAGATATTCCGAGTGGTACAGCAATTCCTATCAGACTAAACTGCTGTGAATCGTTAAAAAGCCGAAGGATTGTATTAAAGTTTTCGATAGCAAAATCAGTGTACTTCACCGCAGCGAGAATACCAATAATCAAAACTAAACACAAAGCTGTCCACCCTTTAGCTTTACGCTTAGTTTTATCTCGTAAGCTCCGCCTTGCTTCTTTAATATTCTCTTGTGATAATCCTAAATCATTAAATTTTTCAATCTCAACATCACGAATTAATCGAAGATGTCTGATTTTTATTGTACAAAAATAAGTAATTACAATAGTTGCATTTATATAAATAAGAAAATGAAGTCCGGCAAAACCATAAAAAGTCATTGACCCTACAAGCAAAACAAACCAACGAAATCTCTGCGGTGTAATTGCATATAAAGCAACTAAAACAGCAAGAAAAATTAAAAAGTTAAATGAAGTAAAAAGCATAATATATATATTAACATAATTGTGTGTTATAATATAGTATGAATGAAACAGTAGATGCGACAGTGGGTTATTTTTTGTTTGTCTCATTTCGCTAGCTTGCTGCTTTGAGACAAATTAAAAATAACTTACTGTTGTATCTACAATTGCTAATATTAAACATGAGGTGAGTGTTATTTTACAGCAGATACTTGATAATTATAGCGATGTACAAAGTGGAGCTTCTGACAAACGCTGTGTTTGCATACACGGAGAGCGTAACTCCGGCAAAACAGCATTACTAAAAGAACTAAAGGATAAGCTCCAAAACGTCGATGTATATTACTCAATAAACCCTAAAAGTGATGCACTCAGAGAAATACTGGAGCAATTTATTAACACATACAAGGAGAACTTTAACCCAAAACTAATCGATTTTATCACAAGATATATAAACAAAGAACTAAACAAGGATGAGGAATATACTAAACAAAACCTTGCAAAAACAGTATATGAATGTTTATATAAAAATCCGGCAATAATTATTATTGATGACATAGACAAGGCAGACGATTTTACTATTGGATTGTTTGAGCGTTTATTTGATGTAAATATTGATTTATACATGGTATTTACATGTTGTTACGATAACGAAAATGAAAAGCTTACACAAGTTATTAAACATTTAGCAAAAAAAACCTTGGGAATTGGAATGGAAAAGCCAAATATACAAGCTAAGAAAAGCATTGAAAAAAGCGAAAATAAACTACCTGAACCTATAAATACACTAAAGGATGAAGCAAAACTCATACTTAAAAAACCCGGTAATGAAAAACAACTGGTAAAACATTATTTGACTACAGCTAGTGAATACGCACAACAAATGAATTACGCAAAAGCAGTCGAAGAGCTTATTGAAGCACTCGATGTAGCATGTAGAATTGATGACATGGTTTCAGAACTAAATATAATAACAAAGCTTGGTGAATACTCGATGTATGATGATAAAATGAAAAATGCAATCGAGTACTTCAACACAGTACATGCTCTGGCAATGACAATGGATAAACCTTATATTAGAGCGAATGTAGCCTCTTTTTTAGCAGACTGTTACTCGAAAACTCACAATTACGAAAAAATGCGCGAATATATTATGCTTACAGAAGGTTTTTTCTGTATTCCTGAAAACCGTGAAAAAAACTATGATTTATATAAAAGCCACATATTAAGATACTTATTATTATTATCAGAATTAAATGAAATCACAATTTTTAGCGAAAAAATAAAACAAGCCGAAAAAATTTGCAAAAAAGATGATGAAAGCTTTAGAGCAAGCTTGTTATATGAAGAAGGATATATGTTTTTACAAATTGGAAGCTTTTTAATAGCATACGAAAAGCTACTGGCTGCAAGAGAATTGGCAGAAAAATCAAAAAACAATAAAGTATGGGACGGAGCAACAAATTCTCTGGCAATATGCAATGAGTTTATGGATAAACCAGAAATAAGTAAAGAACTATGGCTTGAACAAATCAAAAAAAGCAATGACCCGGTTAGAATCGCAAGTGCAATGATAAACATTGCAATAATGCAATTTGAAAGAACAGGAAACAAAACAAAATTAGAAACAGAAGTAACAGCAGGAATTCAACAATGCATTGTTATAAATGAAATCACCATCGCCAACGAATATCGCACCATGCTAAAAGAGGTGCTACAATCATGAAATATGTACTTATTATAGGTGATGGAATGGCGGATGACCTCGTTTCGGAGCTTAAAAACAAAACACCTTTACAATACGCAAAAACACCAACTATGGACAAGCTCGCAAGTTTAGGTGTTTTTGGAAATGTGCTGACAGTGCCAAATGATTTAACAGCAGGGAGCGACACTGCAATATTATCTATTTTTGGCTATGACCCAAAAGACAGTTATGGCGGACGAGCAGCACTGGAAGCCGCAGCAATGGGAATAAAAATGAGTAAAGGCGACATTGCTTACCGTTGTAATATGGTAACATTCGAAGATGGCAGGATAATCTCACACTCTGCAGACTCAATTGAAGGCGATATATCAGATTCCCTAATTACAGAACTATTTAATAATGCAGAAATAAAGGAAATCGCAGAAAAAGCATCAATAAAAATATATCCGGGGAATTCATTTAGACATATAGCTATACAAGGTGCAGGAAAAACAGGAGAAGCATCTACAGAAACAAAACAAGTCCTTACAAAGCTTACACCACCTCACGACAATTTGTTCAAGCCTTATATAAACCTGTTACCAACAGAAAATACAGAAAATGCTAAAATGCTAAGAACACTTATGCTAAAAGCGCATGAGATACTCGACAAACACCCAATAAACATAGAACGAAAAGCTAAAGGAAAACTACCTGCAAACGGAATATGGTTTTGGGCAGAGGGTGAAGCAAAAGAATTACCAAGGTTTTCTGACAAATATAACAAAACCGGAGCAGTTATCTCCGCTGTGCCACTATGTCAAGGTATCGGTGTGCTTATCGGTCTTGAAAAAATCATAGTAAAAGGAGCAACAGGAGAGCTAAATACTAACTATGAAGGAAAAGTAGAAGCAGCCATCGAAGCCTTGAAAACACACGACTTTGTAGCAGTTCATGTCGAAGCACCGGACGAATGTACACACAATGGAGATCTAAAAGGAAAAATACAGGCAATTGAGTGGATAGACTCTCGCATTGTTGCACCAATATATGATAAACTAAGTAGCGCTGATACAGATTTTAAAATCCTGCTGATGACTGACCATAGAACATTAATTTCTACAAGAAGCCATGCAAACGGAGCAGTACCTTATACAATATATGACAGTAGTAAAGAGTTAAACACAGGCTTACATTTTAATGAACATGATGCTAGTAACGGTGAGTATATAAAAGATGGCACAAAACTATTAAACAAATTGTTTGATAAATAAGAAGAAGCTAAAATAATGGAGTTTGTCATGATTCTTTCGGACAAGGCTTATGCAAAAATTAACATATCACTTGATATTATTGAAAAAATGAGTAATGGATACCATAGCTTAAAAACTATTATGCAATCGATAAACCTTTATGATGATATAACTATTAAATGTACAAAAGGTGCAGGAATCAAAATTAACACAGATGTTCCTTACATTCCTGATGATGAAAGAAATATTGCAGTTAAAACAACAAAAGCATTTTATGAATATACAGGAATTACAGGTTATCATACCAATATAAAAATAAGCAAAAACATTCCTATATGTGCAGGACTTGGTGGAGGAAGTGCAGATGCAGCTTGTGTTTTGAGAATTTTAAACATATTACACAAAACAGAGCTAAGTACAAAAACATTAGAAGATATTGGTGCAAGCGTTGGTTCTGATGTACCTTTTTGTGTAAGTGGAGGTACAAAGCTCTCCGAAGGTAGAGGAGAGATTCTTACAGATTTACCATCAACACCTCATTGTTATGTAGTAGTATGCAAACCACCGTTTTCTTTATCTACACCGGAAGTATTTTCCAAGGTTGATGTAAAAAAAATCCGCATGAAGCCTGATACAGATGGAATTTTAAAGGCATTAGAACTAGGTGAATTAAAAAGTATAGCTAGACGAATGTATAACGTTTTTGAAGATATAATCACTCGCGGGAAAATTGAAATTGAGACAATAAAAGGTACACTTCTCGATAATGGTGCATTAAGTGCGTTAATGACAGGGTCAGGCCCTACAGTTTATGGGATATTTGATGAAATAAACAAAGCACAAAACGCTTATTCACATCTTAGAGGAAGCTATAAGGAGTGTTTTTTAACAGAAACTATTTAGGAGGTTGACATTATGCCATACATGCTTATTTACGTTGTTATTTTCCTGGCAAAACTTCTGGAGGTTGCAATCGCAACTGTACGTCTCGTTCTTACAGCAAGAGGAAACAGAATAGCAGCTAGTTTATTGGCAGCCGTTGAGATTACAATTTGGATAATTGTAACCAGTACGGTGCTGCTCGGGCTTAGCGAGGATCCATTTAGAGCTGTTGCATTTGGTCTCGCATTTGTATTAGGTATATATTTTGGTATACTAATCGAAGACAAGCTTGCACTGGGATTATCGCAGATTGATTGCATTGCTGATGTTGATGAAGCAAACATTATTGTAGCAAAATTAAGAAACTTAGGATATGGTGTAACAACTTATGAATGTGAAGGAAAAGAAGGCAAAAAAATAACTATAAACTTAAAAATTCATAGAAAAGACATACCGGTTACATTACAAATCCTAAGAGAATTCGAACATTTATTTGTGACTGTCACCGATATTAGAAAATTATCAATTGGTAACATAAAAAGAAGAGAACTAAAGATGAATGATTAGCTGTAGCTATCATAATTTTTAGTTGCAAACATACATAGTTAGTGGCTAATCGTCATCGCCACCGTAATTATCATCATTGTTACCCCAATCAGTTCCATACTCATCGGGACGTACAGCGGTTTCAAAAACATCTGCTGCATCAAAGAATCTTAAGTATCTTTCGCGTGAGTTTCTAAGTGTTCTGCCACCAACTAACATTCTATCCATAATTACAGCCGGAATAGAATCTTTTATCTGTGTATATGGCTCACGTCCAACAGAAGCAAATAAACGGAAACCCAATTCTTCTGCATAAAACCTTAATGCCGGTCCCGGAACATTTTGGTCAGCACCATCAAGCCTTTGTCCAAACGGATATATAAAAATCTTAGTATCGCCAACAATTGAACCAACCTCATCAAGCCAACGTTCACCATCTGCTTGAACTCGTGCAAGTGATGCACTGGCTATACCGATATGCCCGTAGCTATGTGAAGCAAAATACCAACCTGTAGCTTTTAATCTGTCAACAACAGGTTTTACACGAGCGGTTTCAGCCATTCGATTTAAACGAAAAGCTTGAGATGTGTCACTAGGGTCATTTTGTGTCCGGTAGCCTAAAATCCCTTCGAAGCCTGTAAGAGCAATGCAACCCTTTGCACCATTATGCGAAAACCCGGGGTTTTCTCTGACAAACTTATCAAGAATTGTCACCGCTGCTAAATCCTGAGAAACAACATAGTTACCGGTCGGGTCGAAACCTTCCGCCCAAATTTGCCCGTCACTCCCAATAATATACTTTGACATTAAACCATAAGGAATATCAATCGCATAAAAGTTCATATCATCAAAAGAAATAACCAAAGGTTTTTTTCCTTCGGGAATCATCAAAGTATTACGCATCATTCTTAGCTGATCAGACTCATTAGTAAACTCTGACCAAACATCATTTAAGTCAATTAAAATATAGTTATTATCATACAAGCTTTGAAGTATTGCACGAAACTCATTAGCTGTGATAAACTCAGCATCAAAACCACCTTGACGTGTTCTGCCGTTAAACGCAAGCTCAGGCCATGCAATAACCTCATGTGTAAAAAGATGCTCAACCGGCCCACTCCAAGGCACAAGCTCAAGTGGAACCGGGGTAGGTGTAGGTGTTGATGGAGTAGGAGTAGGTGTTGACGGCTCGACAGAGGGTGACGGGTCAGGCTCGTCAGCCGCACTACTACAAGCTGTGAATGTAATAGTTAGAAAAACACATACAATAATTGCTGATAATATATATACAATTTTACTATATTTCTTTATAATAGTTCTCATAACTTGGATATTATACCATATATAACCAGTAATATCAAGCACTTTAATAGGAGAAACATTTTGTTAAACATTATCACAGGGCGGGCAGGCAGCGGAAAAACTCAATACATTATGAATGAGATAAAACGCAGGATGGACGTAGGTGAAACCAACATGCTGCTTATTGTACCTGAGCAATACTCACACGACGCAGAGCGTACACTGTGTACAGTTTGCGGTGATGCACTTTCTCTACACGCAGAGGTTATCAGCTTTACACGTTTATGCGACCATGTTTTTGCAGAAACCGGCGGAGCAACACGAGGTTTTCTTGAAAAAGGCGGTCAAATATTGCTGCTGTACAGTGCAATTGAGTCTGTAGCGCATAATCTAAAAGTGTTTGGTATTAAAAAAACGAGAACTGAAGTTTTAGAAAATATATTAAAAGCAATTACAGAGTTTGAAACATTAAAAATCACACCGGAAGAATTAATGGGTATGGTTGATAGTACAGCAAATCCATTAAGTGACAAGCTTTTTGACATTGCTCTTATTTATGATTCATATAAAGCTCTGTTACAGACTTATGGAGACAGTACGTCATCCAGATTAAACCTTCTTGCAGAAAAAATTAGCGAAAGTTCAGTTGGTGACAAAGGACATATATATATCGACGGTTTTAACGACTTTACAGTTCAGGAAATAAGTATAATAGAAAAACTTTTAGCAAAGGATTCATCTATCACAGTTTGTTTAACAAGTGATGATAATAATAAAACTGAAATATTTGAAATACCGCAAAGAACAATCAGACAGTTAGAGAGTTTAGCAAAAGAAAATAATAGTGCTGTTATTTTGACAAACATATCTGATTTAATTGTTAAACAAAAAGAGAATAAAGAACTTGAACATTTAGAAAAATATCTTTTTGATGACAAAATAATAAAATATAGTAAAAAATCAGATGCGATTTCTATCTATGCTGCACCAAGTATATACACAGAATGTGAGTATGCCGCAGCGAAAATATGGGAGCTAATACGTGCCGGCTACAGATGGCAAAACATAGGGGTTATGTCTCGCGATTGGACTGAGTATGAATCAATCTGTGAGAACGTTTTTGAAAAGTATGACATTCCTTACTTCTCAAGTGGTAAGGTAGACATACTTAGCAAGCCACCTATGGCTCTAATAGATGCAGCCTTGAACATAGCTGCTTCAGGGTTCGACTATAGGTCAGTGTTTAGGTACTTAAAGACCGGACTAATTCATATATTAGCAGAAGAAATCGCTGTAATTGAGAACTATGTACTGGTGTGGGACATAAAAGGTACTATGTGGTTAAACGAGTGGAAGATGCCTCCATCAGGATACAGAGATGCACAAAAAGGTGATACAGAATTGCTCGAAAAAATCAATAAAATACGAATTAAGATTATAACTCCTTTACAAAAATTACAAAAGAACATAAGAGGAGACTCAACAACAGAAGTTAAGCTTTTTGCTCTCTATGAATTCCTTACTGATGTAAGAATGGCGGAAAACCTAGTAAGCAAATCAGAAAAGCTTAGAGAAAATGGTAATCTTAGATTAGCTGATGAGTACATACAACTTATAGATATAATATATAATGCTATGGATCAGATGTATAACATAATTGCTACTAATGAAGTCTCTGCTAAAGAGTTCTATAGGTTAATTATGTTAGTTCTCTCGCAAAATGATGTTGGAGTTATACCAATATCACTTGATAGAATTGCTCTTGGTAGTATGACAATGAGCCGCCGCAGAGATTTAAAAGCCTTGATATTGCTTGGAATAACAGATAAAAGCATACCAAGCTTAAGCTCACAGACAGGTATACTGTCTGATAATGAGCGTGTGACTCTATCAAAACTAAAGGTTAATATTCCAGCCGGACTTGAGGAGCGATTATACCGTGAGATGAACATGATATATTCAACTCTTACACTACCATCAGAAGAATTAGTGTTGATGTATACAACAAGCGGTGGAAATCGTCCGTCATTTATCATAAAAAAACTGGAGTCGATGTTTGACCTTACCCCTATAACCCTTGATATTCTTGACTTTGTAAGTGCAGCGGAAAAGCCTTATAACGAGTATATGAAACGTTTTGATAAGGATTTGATACAACCAAGCCGTAAAAAGCTTTCAGAAAAAGCAGCTATTGAATTATATGGAACAAGCATGACACTATCGGCATCAAGAGTTGATACTTACTACTCATGTCCGTTTAAACACTACATTCAGAGTGGTTTGCGACTTAAACGACGAACACCGGCAGTGTTTGATGCATCTTCCTCGGGTAGTTTTATGCATTTTATACTCGCAAATGTTTTCGATGCAATAAAAGGTGGAGCAGGAATTAGAAATATAACCGAAGCAGAGTGTGAGAATATCATAAATCTTTATGTTGAAGACTATAAACGAGCAAAACTCTATGATTTTCAAGGGAAAAACTCAAGATTTATCTACCTGTTTAACCGTTTGAAAAATGATATTACATATATTGTGCAAGATATAGTAGAAGAATTAAAATCCTCTCAGTTTGAACCAATGGCATTTGAAATGAATCTTTCCAAGATTTCAAGCGATTTACAAGGTTCAATAGACAGAGTTGATGGATTTATTAAGGAGAACAAGCTTTATACACGTGTTATTGACTATAAAACGTCTAAAACAGCGTATACCTTTGATTTATCAGACATTCTTGCAGGTAGGGATATGCAAATGCTCATATACATATTTGCTCTGCAGAAGCATGGAAAAGCACAATTTAGCATGGGTGTTGAGCCTGCTGCTGTATTATACATGCCTGCAAGAGACAATGTATTAACAATTGATCGCAATGCAACAGAAGAAGAAGTCGACAAAATACGCACTAAAAACATGCAGCGCAGTGGTTTAGTGCTGGATGATGTGCAGATTATTGATGCAATGGAAGACGGAGAAAACAAGAAATATCTTCCAATTAAAACTAATAAGGACGGCATATATGCAGGAAATAGTCTGGTTAATAAAACTCAGATAGAAGCATTGGAAATATATGTTGACAAGATGTTAAACAATGCAAAAACAAATATTTTATATGGTAATAATACTTGCAAACCGTACTATAGAAGTGAGACTAATAATGCTTGTATTTACTGCGAATACCACGCTATTTGTGCATTTGATGAAGAATTAGGCGATAGACGTAAGTATGTAAGTAAGAAAAAACCTGATGAAGTGTGGGGTGAAATTATATTATGAAAGAAACTAACTTCACACCTGAACAAGAAGCCGCAATAAGACACAGAGACGGAGCTTTACTTGTTTCTGCTGCTGCAGGATCAGGTAAAACAAAAGTTCTGGTAGAACGATTGCTCGCTTACATAGATGAAGGCTACAATATTGATGAGTTTTTAGTAATAACATATACCCGCGCTTCTGCTTATGAGCTACGTGAACGTATCTATGAAGCTTTTCAGGAGCGTCTGGCAGAAAATCCCGGCAATTTACGCATAAGACGACAGTCTATGCTCTGTAGAGGCTCGTACATAGATACAATACACGCATTTTGTACAACTATATTGCGAGAAAATGCTCATTTAGTAGGATTACCAACAGATTTTCGTGTCTTAGATGATAGCGAAAGTAATATGATAAAGCTAGAAATTATAGATAAAGTATTAAATACATTTTATGAAGAAGTACAGAATGAAAAAGAATTAAAAAAACTCATAGATAATATCATTGATGGACGTGATGATAAAAGACTTTCAGAGATGATTATCACTATTTATGACAAATTACAGAGTGTCAAAGATCCACATTCATGGATTGATGACCATATCAAGAGTTCTAATCTAACTGATGTTAAGAATATAACTGACACAGAATATGGTAAATATTACTTAAATAGGTTAATTAATAAAGTTACTTGCTGCTACAATACACTGATAAATCTAAGAAAAGTAATGCGAACCTATCCTGAGTTCGAACAGAAGTATTTGAGCAGTATAGACATCTCAATCGCAGAAACTGACATACTCCTCACATCATTAAAAATAGGTTGGGATAATGCTCATCAACACCGAAATATAGAGTTCCCACGCCCAGGAGGCATATCGGGTTATGATGAACTTAAGAACATTCGCATCTGGTGCAGAGATGAATTGCGAAAAAATGCTGTAGAACTGGAAACGAGTTCGCAAGAACACATAAAAGACGCAAAAGAACTATCTTTAACAATCGAAACATTGTTACAACTTGTCGTCAATTTCGACAAAGAGTATTCAGCAGAGAAGAAAAGCAGGGGAGCTGTTGATTTCTCAGATTTAGAGCATTTAACAATACCTCTGCTTTACATTAAAAACACCAGCGAAAAGACTGCAATTGCAAGGAATCTTGGTAAAAGATTTAAAGAAATAATGATTGATGAGTATCAAGACGTAAATGAGGTGCAGGAGAGTATATTTACAGCTTTATCTGCTGACGGTAATAACATATTTATGGTTGGAGATGTAAAGCAGTCTATTTATCGTTTTAGACTTGCAGACCCAACAATATTCTTAAATAAACATAGTAAATATAAGCCATATAAGCAACATAAAGCTAGTAATATCAATGTAAATGACAGTAAGAAGCAAAGTAATAGTAAAGTTAGCAGTAATTTGGAAATAGGTACAAAAATACACCTTTCTAAAAACTTTCGTTCAAAATCAGGCATATTAGATATAGTCAATCTAGTATTCGATAGCATTATGTCAAAGTCTCTAGGTGAGATTGAATACACAGATTCAGAAAAGCTTGTACCGGGAAGAGTTGAAATACAATGCAAACAAGGAAAACGAGGAAAACCTTACCAAAATGAGGCAAATGCAGATAATGAAGAAAACACGTTAGTCAAATTATACAAGCCTGTTGAAGTAGATTTGATAGATATGGCTACGTTTGAGGACATTCCAGATGAGGAAAACCCAAAAGCTATAGAGATAGAAGCTAAACATGTAGCACAAAGAATTAAAGAGTTACTTGAAGCTCCATACATGATTCCTGACGAAAAGCTCGGTAAAAGACCAATTGAATGTTCAGATATAGCAATATTATCAAGATCTGTTAAGGGAGTTTCATGGAGATTTGCTAATGCACTTAGTAATGTAGGTATTCAAGCTGACTATCCGGGTGGCGTTTCGTTTTATGAAACAGTCGAAATATCGTATATTCTCTCACTTTTGCAGGTAATAGATAACCCGATTCAGGATATTCCCCTAGTAGCAACATTAACAGGGCCGCTGTATCGATTTTCTCCTGACACATTAGCTGAAATCAGATGTGTAACTCAGGAGCATAATTTCTATGATGCAATGAAACAGTCTGTAGAACATGAAATAGTGACTGATGAAACATACAGTAAATGCAGGACATTCTTAAATGACATTAAGTTATACCGATCTATTGTAACTGATATGACATCAGACAGGTTCATCTGGTATGTGTATAACAAGACTAGTTTACCGGCTATATACGGAGCTATGAAGAATGGAGATATAAGACGGAATAACCTGTTATTTCTAGTCGAGTATGCAAGAATGTGCGAGCAAAATGGCTACAAAGGTTTATTTGAATTTCTAAACTTTGTACAAGCATCAATCGAGCGTGGTGAAGACCCAACTGATGGTGTAGAGACAAGCATTACGAGTTCCGATAAGTCAATAAAGATTATGACTGTACACAAGTCAAAGGGTCTTGAGTTTCCTATAGTATTTTTAGTAAACACTGCAAAAAGGCATAATCTCGCAGATTTAAGGGAATCGTTAGTATTCCACAAAGACTTAGGAATAGGAGCATTTCTGATAGATAGAGATAGAAGAGTTAAGTATTCAACTCTAGCAAGAGAAGCTATTAAAGACAGAATAAAATTAGAATCGCTCTCGGAGGAGTTACGTATACTCTATGTTGCTATGACACGCGCTAAGGAAAAGCTTATTATTTCCTTTACAAGCAGAGATATAGCAAAAACTATGGAAAAACTAGCTATATTTGACATCTGCGGTACTCAACCGGAACTGCTCAGCAGCTTACAAACACACGGAGAGTGGATTTTAGCTGCTATTAGGAATGAATCTAACGATAATCTGATTGTTAACACCTTATCAGCTCAAAGCATTGAAAATGCAGAGAATAGAGCTTTAAAACACCCGCAAATGCACTCTACAAGCATGGAGTGCGGTGAAGATGCATTAACTAATGTTTCAAATATAACGGCAAGTAAAATCCCGGATTTTGATTTTGTCTATAAACATAAAAATTCGATAGATTTGCCGTCGAAATTAACTATCACAGCTATAACAAAATTAAATGATGAAGACACAGCTACAGCAGATTGGGTAAATAATTATATGGCAAATAAAGCAATAAACGAACCACCGCGCTTCATATCAGGTAAAGAAATACTATCAGGTGCAAAGAAAGGTACACTTTTGCATCTTGTGTTACAGCATATAGACTATAAAATGTGTTCATCAGAAAGTGAAACGTGGAAAGAGTTGCAACAACTAGTCAAAATGAATATATTAAATGAAGTAGACATAGACATAATTGATATAAAGCAAATAGTTAATTTTGTTAAATCACAGATAGGTGTTCGTATGACCGCTGCAAAAACACTAAATAGAGAGTTTAAGTTTTCTATTTTAACACCTGCTAATGAAATCTATCAAAATGGTGTAAAAGACAAAATATTAGTACAAGGTATAATCGACTGCTTCTTTGAGGAAGATAATAAGCTGGTTTTAGTTGACTTCAAATCTGATAAAATCAATAATAATATGCATAGTAAGATAGAGCAATACACACCACAACTAACAATGTATGCAAAAGCACTGGAGCGTATAACCGGTAGAGAGATAAAAGAAAAGGTAATATATTTCCTTGATAATGGAAATAGTGTTTCTGTATAGGTATATATCGTTTTAGGTGAATAACGAAAAACCCCTGCGAATCAATATCGCAGGGGTTTTATGCTTATATAGCTTGTGATTCTATCCGATGTCGTCCTCTGACAAATAACCTGATTCTATTACCAGTTGGCGATAGTTGCTGGCATCAACTGAATAAGGAACAAGCAGATACGAAGGTACAAACTTGATGTTATTGTGGTATGTGGTGGTGTCGTTAATTTCCAACTCTAATCCTTGTAGAACTGCTACAACCATGTTTGCAGCAACTGCAGCAAGGTCACGTGTATCTTTAAGAATTGTTGAAAATTGTTCACCGGATCTTATGAGTGCAATTGATTCAGACTCGGCATCTTGCCCTGTAACAACAGGCCAATTGTCAGTACCGGGTTCAAAACCGAAGTTTTTAAGAGCAGTGATAATTCCGCGTGAAAGTCCATCATACGGTGATAGCACACCATGCAATGCTTTACCGTCATTATAAAACTCTGCAAGCTCTTTTTCCATACGGGCTTTAGCAAGGTCTCCATCCCAACGTAGAGTACCAACATCGTTTTGATCAGTTAATCCTGATGGAATGACGATATCACCTCTATCAATGTATGGTTGAAGTATGTTCATAGCACCGCTAAAGAAGAAGAATGAGTTAGTATCATCCGGTGAACCTGCGAATAGTTCGATATTCCAAGGTGGAGCACCTCTTTTGGCATTAAGACCGTCTATGAGTGATTGTGCCTGGAGTTCACCGACTTTAACGTTGTCAAAGGTTGCATAGTATGAAACAGCTTCGGTATCAACAAGTAAGCGGTCATAAGAAATGATATATACTCCATCCCTTGCAGCTTGCTCCAAAACACTGGAAAGACGCGAGCCGTCAACTGCTGCGATAACGAGAACTCGAGCACCTCTTTCAAGCATATCAGTGATTTGTTGCTGTTGAGTAGAGATGACATCTCCGGCAAATTGTAAATCCACCTCAAAACCTTTATCAACAAGTATGTCTTTTAGTGCATTTCCATCCATAATCCAACGTTCGCTCGTTTGCGTGGGCATTGATATGCCTACAAGCTGGGGACCATCGTCTTTGGAATCGCCGTTACATGCAGCAAGTAGCAGCAATACCATTGTTAGTGTGACTAAAATCGCAAGGGTTTTCTTCATTTTGTTACCTCCTGGTATACATCCGTTAATTTAATATTTTTCTTAATCAGTCATAAAAACTCTTAATTACGAACGATATAAGTAATTACATGACTGACTTCAACATTTCATTTATAGCATATCTTGAGCATATTGTCAATGTATTTATGCATTATAATGATTCTATGCAGAAAAAATCGCCTCATGTAAGCTATTTTCTCTGATTTTTTGCCACTCCCTGTCCGCAGACAGATTTTCTTCCAGGTCTGAAAGATTTAGTCAAAAAATCATTTAAAACACCTTACAATCGGCTTATTAGTAAAATATTGCTTTTAATTATTTTGTAAGAAATTATCTATTTCAGTAGCTGCATCGATAAAATCACTGTGGAGCAATTTTTTAGATGTTTCATCGAGTAAATCTTTTATATTAGCAGGCCATTGAGAGGCTCTTAATTCTTCTAATACTTCTTCGGCAGCAGATTCATCATACTCCTCACATGCGGTTTTCACTAAAGTGAGTTTTTCTTTGAGTGATAGTATATCCTCATCTGATAAATCGACAACAACCACAGTTACTTCTTCCTTCTGTGGTGCAAGTGTATCAATAAAGGTACGCAAATCAGAGAGAAAAGCAGGAGTATCGCTTGCGATTTTATCAATGTTATTATCGCGACATGCTTGCTCCAAGTTACCTGCAACAGCGGATAGTTCTTTGTTACCAAAATTCGCTAATGCACTTTTTAAACCATGTGTATGAATCATGTAGGTTTGCATATCTTCTTCACCGGTTGGTACACCTTCACCTGCTACCTCAATGAGTGCTGTAAGGGATTTACCGGCATCTCGAACGAAAATCTCAACGAAACGTGGGTCTATTGCCGGTTTTGAAGCGACATCACTTGATTCTCCTGATTGTTGTTCTTCTTTTTCCCATTCTTCGGCTTGTTTTCTGGCGGCTTCAAGGACTTCCGGCGGTTGCTTATCGCGTACAAGCTTGTTCAGCACTGTATTAAGACGGCGTATATCTATTGGTTTAGATAAAAAGTCGTCAAAACCATTCTTTAGGAAAACCTCTGCTTGCCCTGCAACTGCGTTTGCAGTTAACGCAACAATAGGTTCATTGTACCCCATATCGCGGAGACGTTTAGTTGTCTCCATACCATCCATTTTCGGCATCATGTGATCCATGAAGATGATGTCGTACACTATGCCACTTTCAACTTTTTCTATCGCTAAGAATCCACTATCTGCGGAGTCAACATTAAGCTCATAAGGTGCCATAAGACCGGTTGCAACAAAAATATTTGTCTCGACATCATCCACCACCAAAACATTACCATAAGGCATATATTCGTGTTTTATTTGCGTATGCTTCATTAATAACTGATTGTTTGTGCGGAAATTGTGGAGATTATCAGCCATTTCTTTACCTAATATTTCATCACTACCTTTACCTTGTGGCAGTCGAACGATAAATGTTGAGCCAACTCCGGGTTCACTCTCAACCTCAATGCCACCACCTATTAGCTGCACCAGGTTGCGAGTGATACTCATACCAAGACCGGTACCCTCAGTTTCGCGATTTGCTTCAGTGTTAAATTGCGAATATTCCTCGAACAATTTATCCACTTGCTCTTTACTCATACCTTGCCCTGTATCGGTAACACTGAATAGTATGTTTATTGTATTGTTGCTACCCTCAATAGGTTCTGCTGAAACCCTAAACGTTACAGTACCTTCATCTGTATACTTAAATGCATTGGACAATACATTATTAAGAATCTGTTTTACACGAAGCTCATCACCTATAAGGTTGGTGGGCAGATCCTCATCAACATAAAGCTCAAACTCGATAGGTTTTTTTCCGATACGCATAACATTTAGCTGTGCGATGTTACTGATAAGACTTGCTACTTCATAGTCCTCTATAATTAAATCCAATTTACCTGCTTCAATTTTGGAAAGATCGAGTATATCATTAATGATACCGAGCAACATATCGCCGGAAGTGTATATTTTTTTGAATCCATTTCTAATCTCTTCATCAAGATCTTTTTTGTGAAGCTGCATTTCTGTTATTCCCAGAATTGCGTTCATTGGTGTTCTGATCTCGTGGCTCATTGTCGCAAGGAAGTCGCTCTTTGCTCTGTTGGCAACCTGAGCATCATCAAGCGATTCTTTTATTTTTCGTGCAAGGTCGCCGATTTCGTCACTTCTGTCGCTTCCGTATATTGTGTGAATATCAATATTGGCTTTTGCAACACTTTCAGTGAGCCGGCTGATTGGATTTATAACGATACGGCGAATTATAACGATGTTGACACCCATTATAAGAGTAAGTATTGCTATAAGGACAATAATATTGATGATAGCTGCTTGCTGGCTTTGTTGTATATAATTATCCTCAATGTCAGTTACGATGATACCAATAACTTGTCCGCCAAGCATAATCGGAACAGTTCCGATATTATAGTATCTTTCATCGTCTGCAAAGTACATGATTTCTGCTGAGGCTTTACCGTCAAACGCATCAAGATGTACTTGTGAAATATTTACAAACTCATCAAAAATAGTGTCATCCCTTGTTGGATCATTGGGATGAGGAAAAGGATCAGTGTCAAATACCATATAATAATTGCCATTAATATATCTTAATACCCGAATGTTAGTAGCACCAACCATTCTTTGCAGGTTACGCAGCTCACCAAGTGTTCTTATATATGCGTTAATATCACCTCGTACATCCGCTTCAGTGTTGTAGGTTGCAAATCTTTCAACATCAATTACATTTCGTGCAGCTATAGAGATTGATATAAGCTTCGATTCCACACTTTCTTCAAGAATAATTCTGTGGTCGCGATTATTAATCAATGTTAGAGTAACACTGACTGTCAGCACTATGAACAACAGACTTACAACCAATGTGATTAAAAGCCGCTGCATTCTCTTGTTCACAATAACAATCAACCCTTTCCTCAGCCGTCATACAGTTACTTAACAATAAACTTGATAATAGCAAAGTATTTGCGACGAGCACATAATACGACATTCTCGCATAATTATTAGCATTTGTCAATAAAAAAATCGGCATTTTATGGTACTTAAAAAATGTCGTAAATGATACTTAAAAAAGTGTAAAAAATTGTTAAAAAAATGCTGAAAATTGGCATTATACAAAAAAATTAGCACAATGCTAAAAATTGGCACAATGTCAAAAATTGACATTGTTGATATATTTTAGAAACTGTACTATACTACAAAAGGAAAATGCCGGTGTGATGGAATGGTAGACGTGATGGATTCAAAATCCATTGGGAGCAATCCCGTGTCGGTTCGAGTCCGACCACCGGTACCAAAGCTTTGCGTAGCAAAGCTCTAAGAGAACACAGAGTGTTCTCCAATCTTCTAACAACACGAGCCATTGGTAAGAGAGGAAATGAAAATGAAAAGAATAACAGCATCATTCCTGGTGACAGCACTTATATTAATGTGTATATCATGTGCTAAATCTGCAGAAACCGAATTTACGACATACACCGATATAAAAAGCGGTGTTCTTGAACGCTTTTTATCTTATGTAATTCATGACACACAATCTGACTCATCATCAGATACATCACCTAGTACAGATACGCAAATAGAGTTTGCGAAGATACTTGCCGCTGAGTGCAGAGCAATAGGACTTACAGAAGTGACTCTCTGCGATAACGGTATTATCATGGCAACCCTGCCCGCGAACATTAATGTTGAAGTTCCGGTTATTGGTTTCATAGCACATATAGATACAGCACCGGATGCATCCGGTAGTGGTGTTGTCCCGCGTATTCATGAAAACTATGATGGTGAAGATATTGTATTAGACTTCGGGACTGTTATATCTCCAAATGAGTTCCCGGTTATGGAAAACTACATTGGACAAACAATCATAACAGCAAGTGGTGATACATTACTGGGTGCAGATGACAAAGCAGGAGTTGCCATAATACTCACAGCAATGGAATATTTAATTCAAAATCCGGACATTCCACACGGAAAAATAAGAATTGCATTCACACCGGATGAGGAAATTGGACGCGGTACAGTAAACTTTGACGTTGAAGCGTTTGGTGCAGATTTTGCTTTCACCGTAGACAGCGGTCCGCTTGGTAATCTTACTTACGAAACATTTAACGCTGCCGCCGCTTCTATTGAAGTAAACGGCAAAGCTATTCACCCCGGATATGCAAAGGGAATCCTAGTCAACTCAGCTATAATAGCAGCAGAGTTCGCATCTGCACTTCCTCGTGATGAATCACCTGAAAATACGAGCGGATATGAGGGGTATTATCATTTATTATCACTTGCAGGCAATGTTGAAAAGACAACAATGTCAGTGATAATTCGAAGCTTTGATACTGATGATTTTGCAGAACGCAAACAATTTATCGAAAAATTGGTTGATGATTTTAACGTTAAATATGGTGCAGGTACAATAGTTCTGGATTTAAATGATCAATACTACAATATGAGTGAAAAGATAGACGATTGGCTTATCGAATATGCCAAAGCCGCGTTTATCGCAGCCGGAGTCGAGCCGGTTACTGCACAAACACGCGGTGGCACAGACGGCGCCAGGCTCTCATTTATGGGTTTGCCTACTCCGAATATTTTTACCGGTATGCACAATTATCACGGCTTGTATGAGTTTATAACACTGGAAACAATGGTTAAAGCAGTCGAAGTAGTAGTAGAACTAGCAAGAGCATCATAAGGATGTATATACTCCAATCACTGAAAGGAATTGTTTTTACATGAAAACATATAGAAAAGAACTCACATTTTGCACAAAAACACGCAGAGCATACTTAAACATCACACCTAGTGTTGATGCCGCTCTTGCTGAGAGTGGAATACGAGAAGGGTTGTGCCTCGTTAATGCAATGAACATAACGGCAAGTGTGTTCATCAATGATAATGAGAGCGGTTTACATCGGGATTTTGAACGATGGCTTGAAAAGCTTGCACCTGAAAAACCGCATGAGCAATATGACCACAATGGTTACGAGGACAACGCTGATGCACATCTAAAGCGTTCAATAAT
>JAITFS010000090.1 GCA_031281195.1 Oscillospiraceae bacterium | reverse complement strand
TGCACTCTTAGCGAAGTTAATATGAATAGAGCAATGGCTTATGATTTATGGGAATCTAAAAGCATAGGAAATTATGAACAAGAAATCAGTGTTTCCCTAAGAGCGCATGCTTCTATACTATTAAGACTTACTTCATAGTATAGAGGTCTAGAATCAAAAAAAACTATGATGCTTACACAAATATTTAAATGTACCTGGAAGTGTTGCATTTAGTTTGCTCTAATTCAACACTCGAGTATCTCCTACTAGTTTTGTTATACGTTTTCCATCAAGATGCTCTAAAAACGCTAATGCAAACTTCCGTGATGTACCAAGCATATCACGACATTCTGCAAGTGTTAAGGTTTGGTTTTCCTTAAAATGATTTTGAACAATAGTAATTGCATTTTCGTAATTTTCACTAAGCCAAAATATCAACGTAGAGAGCATAATAATCTCTGCGTTGTTTTTTAAACTTTCAAAAACCTGCTCAAAATCCTTCTGCTCATTTCTCCTAAACATTGATGCCAAAGCTTCTTTTAATGGTGTGTCATAACGGGTTTTTGTCAGTTCTGCAATTACTTGTTCTTTTATCTTCTTCTGAATTTCATTAAGATTTGGTGAAAACTCCGGTGTTGAAGCATTGTTATTCGATATGGATATAAAACCCTTGTTTTTTAGCATTTCCAAAACCTCTCCACCATCTGTTGCTATTGTGCTTGGTAATATTTTTTGGCGAAGCTCTGCAATATTCATACCGGCTCTAAGTGGAAACTCTTTGTGATATTCAATAAGTATTTTTTTACATTTTTGTCCGATATTATCTAATGATTTTTCTGATATATACTTACCTGACGGAAGCTTTTTTATTTTATCCTCTGTAATAAAGTTGTTTATTATTTTTTCACATTCATTTATATTTACATCTGTTTGTTTGCTAATTTCTTTTAATGTAAACACTTTATTTATTCTATCTGCTTCAAGAATAATTATATCTTCGTTACTTCCCAACTCACGTATTTTGAGGGATTGTATAGCTGTATTATTTCGGGATAATTTATTCTGCGGTAGACTATCCAGGATAATACCTCCTCCAACAGTTTCAAGCGGTGAATAAAACCTTACAACAAACCTGTCTCCCCTTTTACAAGGTAGCTGCTCTTTTAGTTTTAATCTGGCATAACAGCTTTTATCGTGATTTAACTCAATTTTATCAAGTAGAAATACTTTTGCAAGCATGGTTCTGACCCCATGATAAAAATGCAGCTCTGTACCGTTTTTTATTGTTCTTTTTGAATCAGGTAATACATTTAATTTCACATCTATTACATTCGTAATATTTATTGAACCTTCTGCGGCAAGCACATCACCACGTTTGATACTTCCTCGTTTGATTCCTGAAAGACTGATAGCAGTTCTCTGCCCTTCATAAGCATTTTCTACATTTTCACCGTGAACTTGCAGATTACGAACTGTTGCTTTTTCTCCTGATGGTTTTATCTCAACAGTATCACCTAATTTTACAGAGCCATCAATAATTGTGCCAGTCACCACCATACCAAATCCATCAACAGGAAAAACCCGATCAACAGGCAAGCGGAAAGGCGATGTATTGGATTCAGCTTGCGGGACGCACTGGGGTGCGTCCCCTACATGAGTACTCGCATTATCTGATGTGTAACGAACGTGTTCTTGAATACTCTTGGACTGGTTGTTTATCATATCTAACAATGCTGTCTTTAACTCGTCAATACCAATTCCTGTTGTCGCTGATACAAAAATATTTGGTTTGTCTTTAAGAAAGGTATTTCTTGTGAGTTCATTAATGTCTTCAACTACTAATTCTAACCAATCATTTTCAACTTTATCAGTTTTTGTTATAACGATTAATCCATCTTTTATACCAAGTTGTGTTAAAATGCCTAAATGCTCACGAGTTTGCGGCATCACTCCTTCATCGGCTGCAATTACAAGCATAGACAGGTGAACTCCGCCTGAACCTGCAAGCATATTTCGTATAAACCGTTCATGCCCCGGAACATCAATAATTCCGGCTCTTGTCCCATCTTCAAAATCCAGGTATGCAAAACCGGGCTCAATAGTAACGCCACGGCGTTTTTCTTCTACAAGCCTGTCAGTATCAATCCCTGTTAATGCTTTTACCAATGTGGTTTTGCCATGATCAACATGCCCCGCAGTTCCAATAATAATATGTTTCAAATTTTACTCTCCGTTGTTATACATTCAACTATATATTCATAGTCGCGTTCGAATAATGTGCGAACATCAATTAAAAGTTTATTGTTTACAATATGTCCGATTATTGGAATTGTTAAACTACGAAGCTTAGTATCTAGTTTATTTGCACTTAGATTTGTAACCGGTGCAATTGCATAAGATTTTAGCTCTGAGCCGGGAACAGCACCACCACCTACAGTGCTTATACAACTTACAATCTCAACATTAGCACCTTTTTGATTTACTTTTTTTTGTAATTTTTTCGCTGTGTCCAATAACTCACTTTCGGTTTTTGCAAGCATTGATAAAACCGGAATTTCTAACTCAGCGATTTTTGGGTCGGCATAAACACGTAAGGTTGCTTCAAGAGCTGCGATTGTTTGTTTGTCCACTCTGAGAGCTCTATACATAGGGCTTGACTTCATTTTATCTATATATTTTTTACTGCTGAGTATTATACCGCATTGTGGACCACCTAGAAGTTTATCTCCGCTAAAACATACAATATCAGCACCATTTTTTAAGCTTTTTGCTACTGTTGGTTCGCTATTTATCCCATATTTGCTGACATCAATTAAAGCACCACTACCAATATCTTCAATAAGAGGTATTTTCTTCGTCTTTGCAAGCTTTGATAGCTCAGAAATTGATGCTGTTTCACTAAAACCAACTACTTTGAAATTGCTGGTGTGAACTTTAAGTAGAGCTTTTGTATTTTTGTTGATAGCTTTTTCGTAATCCTTGTATCTTGTTTTGTTTGTTGTACCAACTGCCATCAACTCACAGCCGGATGCCGACATAATCTCCGGCACACGAAATCCACCGCCAATTTCAACAAGCTCACCACGTGACACTATAACATTACCACCACTTGCTATTGTTGTAAGAATTAGTAACACTGCTGCAGCGTTATTGTTGACAATAAGTGAAGCTTTGCAACCTGT
>JAITFS010000110.1 GCA_031281195.1 Oscillospiraceae bacterium | reverse complement strand
ATTGATGGTTTGTTTTCAGCGTATTTTCTGGTCTCCTTCACAAACTGCTCTGCTACAGGAGTGACTAAATATATATCAAACGAAGCAGGTGGATTGTATGAATAAAGATAAAATCATTGCCAATTTCTAAATCACCTAACATTGCAGAAAACAGTGAAAAATATTAAATAATCGGAAAGTGAGTAATTAATATGCACAAGGATTTAATACAGGCTTTTAGCAAGTTGCTAGTTATCATAAAAGAAGATGAACGTTGTTTAGGCGGATGGCACTTTGGCTCGGTTGGTAGAGGTACTGCTGATGAGCATTCTGACTATGATACAGTATTTTTAGTCAATGGCAAAGATTTCGAATCTTTCGCAACTGATATTCCTAAATTGATGGCTGCTGTTTGCGATGAGGTAATCGTCGGTTTTGATGAAGGATTCAATAATGAGCGTTTTAAGTGTTTTTGTTACGCTATTAGAATTAACGAGAACATACATCAATTTGATGTGTTTATCATGAACAATGACCATCCGGAAGATTGGATGTGTAAACTTCATCTCACCGGTTGTACGCCGGAGCATATATTTTTTGATAGAACAGGAGAGACTGCCGAGCTTTTGAGTAAAGGGTATCGCATTGACAATAATACCTACGATGTGAAAAAGGCAATGAATACGTATTGGTTTCATGTTATCATGTTGATTAAATATTTCAAGCGTGGTGATGTGTTCAAGGTAATAAAAAATATTGACATGCTTTTTCATTCTCATGTGGATTTATTGTTAAGTAAGTATGATACGCTTGAATGGGGTGGTTGGGAAAGTAGAGTCACATACTGTATTCCCACCGATAAGAAAAAGCATCTAAAAGCCTACTTTGCTCCTGCTGAATTATCTTCTCTTAAATCTGCGGTCAAAAATGGAATTGAGTTTTTCGAGAGCGATTCCATAGAAATATGCACAAGTAAAGATAGTGAACTCTCTAAATCAATGCAGCAACAAATAAAAACATATTTTTACGATAAGGTGAAAATCTAAAATGACTTTTTAGCATAAATGTTACAAGTAATTTATTTAAATAAAGGGTGTAAATAATATGAATATTCATTATACAAAAGATATAGCAAATATATCTGATGATATGCTAGATGGTGGTTTTTTCGTTGATTGGGCAAACCCTCCTGGTGTTGCAACGCATTTGAAGATACTTACAAGCAGTTATTGTTCGTTTGTTGCAATAGATAAAAAAACCAATAAGGTTATCGGTTTCATAAATGTAATATCTGATGGAATACTGACAGCTTACATTCCATTACTTGAAGTTTTACCGGAATATCAAGGAAAAGGAGTCGGGAAAGAACTTGTTAGGTTAGTTCTTGAGGAGTTAAAAGATTTATACATGATTGATATATGTCACGATGAAGAACTTGCTCCATTCTATGCAGAGCTTGGTGCATATTCAAACTATTCAAGTCTTTTCCGTAACTACAATGCTCAATCAGGTAGAAAGAATATATAAAAATAAACAAAAGGGTTGTATTACACTTGATAATTTGGGGTAAAAAACATGGAAATTGGTATTAATGGATTTTTAACAGTGGATGAAAAGAAATTCTGCTATTGATACAAGCGAGTAAAACTATTTTATGTAATAAAGAGACAGCAACGCTTTTAAGCTCATTATATAACGAGTTGTTAGAAAGGATAGTATAGCAATACAGCCTCCATAATGAAGGCTGTAAAGATAATATAAATGGTCACATCTGGGAATTGATTCTGTTAATCATCATCTAATTCCATCAGGATTTTTTCTAGCTTTTTCTTACTCAAAAAATTAAACAGCGATATTACAATAAAGGTGAACACAGTAACACTGACAAAGAAGATAGCCATCACAGCGATAAACAAACCAATGTTGTCTTTATAATGCTCTGAAGAAATTCTATATTTTCTTATGCATGACTTAAAAACTTCTCAATCTTTTTATAACTAAAACAGCACCAGATAGTCAGCCAATGGTTGATTATTTTGGCTAATATCAACTATAACTCCCTTGCTTTCGTAGAATGTCTCTTTTATAATTCGCATGGAGGTATAGAATCGTTGAAGGACAGTCCAAATCTTATTAATATTAAGAAAAGATTAACCAAGTTTGTGGAAAAAGAAAACATATAATACAAGGGGAATTTCACGAGAACATAGACATGAGTGGTTTTGAACCGGGGCGTATCAGGCTTCGTTTAGAGTTTGATAATGCAGAAAATGTTGATACGCTCATAAGTTGGTAGTAAACGTATATAAAAAATTATCCAGCTTGTGCATTGTACGTCATTATATTATAAAGATGATATATTTGTTGAAAAGCAAAGTAAATTTTGTTATTATCTAATTCGTTTGACTAAAGCGATGTACAACACTGTTAATGTAATTTTGAGTGGGTTGCTTTAAGGAAAGGAAGTATATATATAGATGATAGTAATGAACAATGTCATTAAACGTTTCGGAGAGCAGACTGTTTTATCTGATGTAACGTTTGAGGCAAATGAGCGAGAAATTTTTGGTCTTATGGGACCATCTGGTGCAGGAAAGACAACAATCATAAACATTCTTACTAATCAGCTTGATGCCGATGGCGGTACATATAGTGTAGGTGCTACGATGTTTGAAACAGGACTTATGCTTGATGCTGATGGTTTATTTATAAGGCTCAGTTGTCTTGACAATCTAAATGTCTTTGCAGAGATATA
>JAITFS010000091.1 GCA_031281195.1 Oscillospiraceae bacterium | reverse complement strand
GCTTCGCATTTCTCTGACGAAAATCCATATTAGCCATAGACCACCTGTTATCATTACCATAAATATATCGAACAGGAACGATAAACAACCATATCTTCTTCGCATTTTTATTTCTCCTTATCGCTTATTTGTTTTGAGTTGGTTTGTAAGTGTTTTTATTAATAAAGCGTGGGTATTCATTGCTCTGATAATTAGCAGTATAACATATTTTGTTTCGAAAACAAACGTGAGCTTTCTTAAAACTCTTGATTATTTCGCTCATATTTGCTGTTTTTATCGTAAATGCTCAATATTTATCAACTTTTTATACATAATTCTCTTTACATATAGAGAATTAATAAATATAATGTACAACATCTAATGGTTTGATAATATATTCATTACAAAATTAAGAAAGTAGGTGCTATGATGATTTGTACTAATTGTGGAAGTTCACTTGGTAATGACACGATGTTTTGCGAATATTGCAACACTCCGCTAAGTCCTCCGGCTACAGAGACAACCGGACAAAATGAGTTTATCTCAACAGGGTTGGCTATTCCACCTGATCATAAATACCACAAGCTTGGCGGGTGGCTTTTGTTTCTTGTAATATTGAATATTATTGCTATTGTTATCGATGCTTTTAGTTCAATACCGGATGTTCTTGAGTCAATAGATCTCCTTGTTTGGTTAGGAGAAGGGAATCAGGCTGCTGTAGTTCTTCCTGAGAATTTTAAAGATGCTCTTACGATAGCTCTTGTTGGAGAAGTCGTTGGTCTTCTAACTATTGTTTTTTCAGCTATATTTGTTGTGCAGGTGTTTCAAAGAAAATCTACATTTTTACGTTTTGCGCAACTTTCAGCACTAGCCGGTATTTTCTTTGTTGTTGTTGCTCGTTTAATACCAAATGCGATGATTGGTAGTGAGTGGATCGGAGAAGATTATATTACTCCGGCAATTTCGTCGTTAACCGGTGCAATAATCGGGTTCTTTATATTTCCACTGTATTATTGCAAATCTATTCGTGTCCGTACATACATGGGTAGCGATGAGTATATGCATAAAGCGATTTTTGCATACAAAAATCAACCACCTCTTGATTTACGATAAGGTGGTTTAAGGCAAAATCATTATAAACAAACTAGTGATTGCAATGCTTAGAGGTTAAACGACAAAATGTCGTTTAACCTCCTGTTTCTTTAAAATGTTAATACTAACAGCTACCGCCTAATACTTGCCGAAGCTTCCGCCGTCACCGGCGTCAAAGCTTTGCGGTGCCGGAGATGGTTCATAGCGAGGAGCGGCACTTGGCGGTAGGTTGAAGGATTTGCCATTGTCCTTGAGTTTGAATTGTGAAATGAGTTGTTGCAGTGCTGTTGATGGTCCGCTCATTTGCTCGGATGCGGCTGCACTTTGTTGTGCAGTTGCACTGTTTTGTTGAACAACTTGTGCCACTTGATCAATGCCTGTATTAATTTGAGATATTCCCATAGATTGCTGCTCGGAAGACTCTGCTATCTCTATTACGAGTTGGTTTGATTCGTTGATACCACTCACAATTTCACTGAGGCTTTCTGCTGTTTCACCTGCAATTTTTGAGCCGAACTCTGCTTTTTTCATCGAATCTTGTATCATATCGTCAGTATCTTTTGCAGCTTCTGCACTCTTAGAAGCAAGATTTCGCACTTCCTCTGCTACAACTGCAAAGCCTTTACCGTGCTGACCTGCACGTGCTGCTTCTACGGCTGCGTTGAGTGCAAGAATGTTGGTTTGGAAAGCTATATCATCAATTGTTTTTATTATTTTGCTGATTGATGTGCTGGCATCGTTGATGTCTTTGACTGCACTTATCATTTCGTCCATTTGGCGACTGCCACGCTCTGCACTTTCTTTAATATTGGCGGACAGCTTCGATGTTCTATCAGCAGTGGCTGCATTTGCTTTTGTACTTTCTGCTATTTCTGCAATTGAGCTGGAAAGCTGCTGCACAGATGCGGCTTGTTCTGTTGAACCTTGAGCGAGTGACTGAGCACCGTCTGCGACTTGTTTTGCACCGATAGAAACCTGTGCAGAGGTTGTATTTATCTCTGCTAAGGTTTGATTAAGATTGCGTGTTATTTCATTTATAGCATCTTTAATTAATACGAAATCGCCTTGGAAATTAAAGTCAGTTTCTTTAGTTAAATCACCATCGGCAAGGTTTGTCATTTTTTCTTTAATTTCACCGATATATCCTTTTAACTCAGAATACGCTGCTTCAAGTGTTCTTGCCATCATGCCAACTTCGTCAGATGAACGCACTGCGATTGTTGACTCTGATACTTTTGACAAACCGAGATCACCTGTTTTGATTTTTTCTGCAAATACGCCAATTTTCTTTAGAGGTCTGCTTACAGAAAAGATGTTAAATACAAACACAAGTATAACACCTGCAACACCACAAACTATGCTCAACAGTATAACTGTATTCATCATGTTTCGCTGGTCGGCAAGTGTTGCTTCTATGGGTACACCTGCAAACAACATTCCTATAGCTTCACCGTCTGAAATAATCGGTGAATAGTTCGCAAAATATTCATGTCCAAACAAGGTTATTTGTAATGAAAAGTCCTGTCTGTTAATTAAAACTGCATCTATTACCGCTTGGTTAGTTAATTGAGTGCCGATAACTCTATTTCCGGCATCGTCAATAATTGTCGAAGAAAGTCTCATATCTCCTTCAAATATTGTTATTTCCGCTCCAAGTAGTTCTTTTATATAGTCAACATATTCAGGATTTGACAGATTGTGTCCGCATACAACCGCTCCGATAAGCTCTCCGTCAAAGTCAAAAATCGGTGCTGCTCCACGAGTTGCCATACCGGTGGCACTGCCACTTTCTATGAGGCTGGTACTCGTTAGTGTGTTAATCGCTGTAGAAAGTGCTTTTTGAGACATGACGTTATCGCCCACCATATCGCTATGCACACGCATGAGAACATTTCCGTTCGAGTCTGTTAACGTGATAACGTCCATACCTTCGCTATAATATTGCAACGCTGATTTGAGTGCCACATCATCATTATCTTGCATTGCTTCAATAATGTTAAACGAATATGCAATGATTCTAGCACGAGCCAACGCTTCTCCCTCAAGCCTTTGCACTTCCTTAACCAGTGAAGAGTTTGCCACGACTGCTTCTCTTTCGGAAAGCCCCATCATCATAGCTGTGCTTTGTGTGGATACAACGTAGGTGATTATAATGACAATAGTTGCAATAACCAACGTCACAATAATTGATACCTTCAAACCTAAGCTTTTAATTTTCATGGTTGTAACTCCTTTGTTTTATGTGTTTTGTCAAATCTTACTTTAACACTTTTTTCACCATTTTACAATTAATTGATTTTCATTATCAGAATAATAATGTGATGTTTCGCTTGCAATGCCTTTGACTATGCTTTTTGACAGTTTATCACTTTGAGGTTTTTGTATAACATCTCTATTTTCACCACCATAAGCAACATTAAGCTCAAAACTTGACTGATCTTCGGGAAAATTAAATCTAACGCTTCTTAGTTCGTTGTTAGGAATTAAAACAGTACTGAGTTCTTCTGTTACAAGCTGTGCTTTGTAAATATTAGATTTTGACAGAGCGTTTGCAGTACAAAAGTTCCCAAGTTCATTAATAAGTTCAATAAAGTCGAAATCCTCCGAATCAACTTCATACAAAAATGTTTTTATTCTTTTGATAAATGCACGTGTTTTTTCTCGCTTTGGGTTTTCAAATATAACCTCCGGCGGTCCTTCCTCATATATACCACCTTCGTCCATATATATGATTTTAGTTGAAACATTTTTTGCGAAATCCATTTCATGGGTCACAATAACCATTGTCATACCACTTCGTGCAAGCCGTTTAATGACAGACGTGACTTCGCCGACCATCGTAGGGTCAAGAGCACTTGTCGGTTCATCAAAAAGCATAATATCCGGTTTCATGGAAAGACAACGAGCTATTGCTACACGCTGTTTTTGTCCTCCTGATAATTCATCAGGGTAAGCATTTGCTTTTTCAACAAGACCGACCATTTTTAACAGTTCAAATGATGTTTTTTCAGCTTCTGTTCTTGATATACCAAGCAGCTTTGTTTGCCCAACACATAAATTGTCCAAAATACTCATGTGTGCAAACAAGTTAAAGTTTTGAAATACCAAACCCATTTTTTTGCGAATTTCGTTGATGTTTGTCTTTTTATCCATGAGGTTTTTGCCCTCAAACTCAATCGTCCCTGATGTTGGGTGCTCTAAAAGGTTTAAACAACGCAAAAATGTACTTTTCCCCGTGCCGGACGGCCCAATAATGGTAATTATTTCACCCTTGTTTATTGTTGTTGAAATATTTTTTATAACATCTGTATCGCCGTAGCTTTTTTTCAAATCTGAAACAATAATCATCGTTTAATTCTCCTTAAACGCTTGTTTGTTTTTTGATTTATCAGGTTGAAAATATAAATGAGAATCGATGCGGTTATTAAATAAATTAATGCTACCATTATTAATGGAAAAAAGGCATCATAAGTGCGGCTGCGGATTATATCTCCTGCTTTGGTCAAGTCTACGATAGCGATGTAACCCACAACAGAGGTCATCTTAAAAAGGGATATAAACTCTGACATATAGACAGGGAAAGCTATTCTTATAGCTTGAGGTAATGTTACTGTAAAAAATGCGCCTATTGTACTAAATCCCATACTTCGTGCTGCTTCAATCTGTCCTTTATCAATTGTTTGTATAGCGCTGCGTATAATTTCACCGATAAATGCTGCTCCATTTGCACCAAATGCAATAACTGCTATCCATACACCGCTGATTGTACTTTTTGCAAAGATAACATAAAAGGTTATCATCAATAAAACGACTATTGGTGTACCGCGTAATACTGTTACATAAATATTTCCTATAACACGGAGAATAGGATTTTTGCTCATTTTCAATCCGCAGACACCAAAACCCAGCAATGTTGCTAATGTGAAAGCAAAAAATGTGATAGTCAGGCTGACCAGTAAACCATCCAAAACTAATTTCCAACGGTTTTCATGAATTAAATTACGCTCAATTCCGTTTATTATACTTTGCCAAAAGGTAAGTGATGAGCTTGTGTCAGCGGTTGGTATATAAACAACAAGTGCCGTTCCGCCCTTGTAATATGGATTAGAAAAACTAACTGATTGCTGTCGTTCTTCAGTAATAGTAAGCATACTGGCTGCAACATCAATTTTACCTGATTGAATAGCCGGAATTAGTCCACCGACATCCATAACAACTATTTCTAAAGTCATATCAGCAAAAGAAGTAAAACGTTTGACAAACTCAATGTCAAAACCTGTTATTTCTCCATCCTTAAAAAAAGAAAAACCATCTATAATGCCGGTTGTGCCAACACGGAGAACTTCACCATTACCTTCGGGAATGTATGGAATTGGAGGTTGATCAGGTGAATCCAACCATCTGTACAGCATATCATCGTATGTCTCTTCATTTACAATTAGGTCTATAAATTCGTTAAGCTTATTAAGCAGTTCATATTGACCCTGTGCAACAACCGCAGCATAGTTGTCATAAGTAATAAAAGGTTCCAACATTCTTAAATCAGGATTTTTTGCCATAAATAAACGAATCACTGCATCATCGTTTATTATAGCATCTACTCTGTTGTTTTTTAGTACTTCTATTGTGTCAGCATCAACGTTGAAATATATCGGTTCTGCTCCCGGTATGTAATCAATAATAATTTGATCAAAGATAGATCCTGTGATGACTGCTATTTTAGCACCAATAAAATCTTCGGCTCGAAAAACGAGCTGGTGTTCATTTGTAAATGAAGCATCATTTGAACTTGTCATCGCTCCGTCTTGTGCAGAATCAAGCATCGAGATGTCTGTGTTGTCCTCGTCAATAGCTCCACAACCTATGATAAATAATGTTGCAGTAAACAAAGTAAGAAGTAATATCAAAAATTTCATACAAAACTCCATCTCAGCAACCTCAGTATAGTTCAAGTTAGATTGTAAGTCAATTTTGCAAAATACTTGCGGTTTTTCTCAAAATGTATTAGAATGTCGAAAACGTTATTTACTTATGGAGGTAGATTATGGTAAAGATTAATAATGAGCATGGAGAAATTGCAATCTCCAGTGATGTATTTACCAGTCTTGCAGGTGATGCTGCAACAAATTGCTTTGGTGTAAAGGGTAT
>JAITFS010000088.1 GCA_031281195.1 Oscillospiraceae bacterium | reverse complement strand
AACATAGTTAAACGTCCGTTTAATGTAATTCCACAAATTGTAGTGTTATTAAAACGTGCTTCAAATAAACGTGTTGGATTTCTACCAAACTCTATACCCTCTAAATCAACTAGTTCTTCATCTAAAATTATTTCATTTGAATCTGCGAGTAGATTTATATCACCCTCAAGTTCAAATTCCTCAAATATCTCATCAAGAGTTTCGGGTGCTCTTGCTGCAATTGTTACTTTTGTATCAGCTCTTGCAATACTTGTTATATGTCCGGCTAATCCTTCAGGATTTTGAATTGTTGGTTCAAAAATGAATGTATCTCCAATAGATAAATCTCTGATTTCTTTACTTGGGTTATCTATCGTAATAACATATAAATTGCCATTTACTACTATACTGTATTTAGGAGTTTGCTTTATAATCTCTATATAATCATGATACTCATAGTTTAAAACTTCTATAACTGTTGGGTTATCATCGTATTCCGGTTCATCGAGTATGATCAGTTCTTTTGCTGATATACTATCAATATTGAAAATAAAAAGTAAAGCAAGTACTAAAAGAGTTACAGATAAAGCTCCATTGGTGATAACACCTGTATTGAACCATATTCTTTTTACTTTTGGTGTTGTAGTTTTAATGAGTTTATTCTTTTTTCTCGACTTTATAAGAAAGAATGATACTAATAGAATCCCTCCGAGAACTATTAATATTAATTCCAGTACAATCAGATATGGGACTAGATTTGAAAATATTATGATATATTGTTCAATCTCAGCAATTAATCCTGAAAATTGATCTATGTATAAAGAAATAGCAAAATATATTAATCCAACTAATGCTAGGGTAATACCGTATGACAATAAGAAGATTTTGATATTTTTCTTGTGTAGTAAAAATAGGTTAAATAGGTATATAACGTATAAAACAATTGAGGCTATAATTGCATAATTTGTTAACAACATGAGTAATATAAATTCTAACTGTGGTAAACTCTCAAAGTTAATTAACTCTGTGATATTAATCTGACGTAACATCAACAGTAGCGAAAGAGCAATAAACGCAACAATACCAAATATGCAGAGAAGGACTGTAAGAATTATCTTTGTGATAATTTTCATGATTGAGGGTTTTGGTGGTGGTGATGTATTATTATTATCTTCAATTGGTTGCTCTTTAGTGGTAATTTGTTCTATTATTTCAATTTGGTCTACAGAAACAGATTCATCGAATTCAAAAGTTTCTTCTGCAATTGCTACTATTTTCGCAGATCGATCTAACTGCAGATTCTGTGTAATTTCTTCGTGCTGAGGTGCAATGTTAGACTCCTGCTCGAATCTAACACCGCATTTTATACAAAACATATTTCCGGTTGTTCTATCATGACCACATGACGTACAAAACATAAGTGCTATTGCTCCTTTAGGGTTGTAAATTTAGCCACATAGCAGGACGTACACCGTAACTCACTGAAACTGAACCACCATCAGATCTAGCTCCATTATGATTAATAGCACCACGTATATTGTTATCAAATGTTATAACAAGAGAAGCGAATTGGTTACTACTACCAGGTGTTCTTAACCACCACCCCCACGGTTCGTACCCTGTTATATCACTTCTTGATAATTTTAAATGCATAGATGTGTCAAATGCAATATATCGATAGTACTCATCCATACACAAAACAAATATCTTATCTAACGTGTTGTTTCCACCTCCTGTTCCAAAAAAAGGATTGTTGTTATTTATCAAGTTATTTTCAATTATTAAGGCTCTTTCTTCTAAACTGAATGTATTGTAAAAATCATTATTTAGATATTTACGTAATGTACTATTCTCCCAATCTATTGTTCCTCCTGGCAAATGATACTCTCTATTTTCAACAACGTATTTACTAAGAAAAAGCACATATTTACCATTATCCTCTAAAGCTTGCCATATATATCCACCAAAATATATTTGCCCAGTAGAATTGTATTGTATACGAATAATTTGTTTTTTTATATCAGTTGAGAGTTTATCACACCCATAAAAAGAAGTTGTTGATATTTCAATAACACTATTTGGAATTGTTAGATTTAATAGATTTTTACAATCTGCAAATGCATTTTCACCTATCTCTTCTACACCATATCCTAAGTTAACGCTTGTTAATGACATCATTCCTTTGAAAGCATTATCAACTATAGTACTTACACTCCCAGGTATATCTAAAGATGAAATCATAGTGTTTAAAAAAACACCCGCTCCAATGTGTGCAACACTCTCAGGTATAATAATGTTTGTTAGGTTAATACATTCAGAAAATACTCCATTACCAATTTCAATAACACCATTACCTAGGTCTACACTTAATAAACTTTCAATTCCGTGGAATGCATCATCCATAATAATAGCTACACTGTCAGGGATTTGAATACTTGCAATTTTTGTACCAACAAACGCTTGTCTTCCAATACTTTGGACACCTTCTTCTATACTTATACTTACTAAGTTACTCATACCATAAAAAGCATTATTACTTATTTTTTCTAAAGTTCCAGGGATGTCAAGTGTTGTTATCCCTGTATTGTTGAAAACATTATCTCCCATGTTAGTAATACCAATAGGTAAAACCACGTTAGTCAAAGCAATATTTCCAGCAAAAGCACTATTACCTATATACAAAACTCCATTAGGAATTACTATAGTTGCTAATGCTTCAATTTGAGAGAACGCTCTATCTCCAATATAAGTCACACTCTCAGGTATAATAACCTCCATTATTCCTGTATCTGCAAACGCTCTTTCACCAATTGAGATTACCGGGACTCCTTCGATTAGTTCAGGTATACGAACTCTGATTGACGTACCGATGTACTGTGTTATTTCTACACCACCAACTATAGCTCTATACTCAAAATCGCTTACAGGATTTTCATCTATTTCAGGTAGATTAGGTATAATAGGGTCCGGAGTCGCTTCCGGTGTTGGTGTAGGTGTTGGGTCTGATGAACCTGTCGGCGTTGGTGTGCTGTCTGGTGAGTCTGAGTTAAATAAATTACACGCTCCCAGTGCTGCAATCATTACAATTACTAATACTATTGCTACTAATTTTTTCATTTCCATCTCTCTTTGTTGTTATTTTCGGAAA
>JAITFS010000039.1 GCA_031281195.1 Oscillospiraceae bacterium | reverse complement strand
ACAGCAACATCTTCAACAGAAGCATCGTTAAAGACAGCTTTTACAGTAGTTGGTAAAACAACAGGGTTTGTTAAACGCACAGAAATATGAACATTTGATATATCATCAACCCTACGCTCGGTTGTGCTGCCAATATAACAGTAAGCAAAAACCTTAAGAGAAGCTAGCGGATGACCGTATTCGTCGAATAACGCTTGATTATCACAAGCACTACCACCATACCATACACCTGCATCTACAGGGTCATAAGAAGCTGCATAACTGCTCGCCCAACCACTGCCAAATCTCTCCCACAAAGCAGAACGCTCCAACCATTTAAGTTCAGGTGTTGTTGCCGCTGCACTTACAGGCACAGGAATCCAGGCAGGTTCCCAATAAAACACGCCGATTGCGGCATCACCAATGTTATTCATAGTATGTACAACATCTGCGATTGCTCTGGCTTGTCCCTGCACTGTCAGTGGGTATGGCTGCTCAAAAACAGCACCCTCACCAATAGTATTCGAGTGACCGTCAAAGTCTTCCCAACTATACGCATAAGACACTTCGGCAATCATAACTTTTTTGTTAAACTGCTCTGCAATATTTGTTAACTGTGTTTCCAGATTTTCTAATGTACCATGCCAGAATGGATAATAAGAGGTTGCAAAAACATCATAGTCTACATCGTATACCTGCAGCGTTCTTGCAATTTGTATAAAGTCGCGGCTTTCAGGATTTGTAAAGTGTACTGCTGTTAGAATATCTTGATTTTTATCAGCACTTACATCATTTACAGCTCTGACACCTGCTTCCATAAGGGCCGCAATTCTAGGCCATGCACTTTCACCACTCATAGCTGTAACAGTTTCGTTTCCAATCTGCACCATTGCTACAGGTGCTCCACCATCTATAAGGTAGTTTAAGCTATCTACTGTAAAATCATAAAGTGCTTGGGCTTTTTGCTCAAATGTTAATCCTACCCAAGCTTTTGGTGCTTGTTGTTTTCCGGGGTCAGCCCAAAAGTCAGAATAATGGAAGTTTACAAGCATTTTCATACCATATTCAGCGGCACGAATACCAAGCTCCAGTGCAGTTTCAACCGTGTTGTTACCACCACCGTAACCGTTACCGTTTTCATCAAACGGGTCATTCCAAATCCGCACACGAATATAGTTAAACCCGTTTTCGGCAAGAGTTAGCAGCATATCCTGCTCTTCGCCGTCATAGTTGTAGAAACGCACTCCGCTTGCTTCCTGTGCTATCAAGCTTGAAATATCTGCTCCACGAATGAAGTCCTTTGATAATCCAGGCACAGCTTCAACAAAAAGCTCTCCCTGCACAGGCCCTCTACCAAACCACCAATCATTATTACACGCAGAAAGTGTTGTACATAACATAATTACTACTAATAAAACACAAATTGTTTTTTTCATACTTGTTTAACCTTTTACAGAGCCACTTGTTATGCTCTCAACGTAGAACTTTTGCATAATCACGAACAGGATTGAGATTGGGATTGATACTAATACACCACCTGCACAGAATCTTGCAAAGTGTGTTGCCAGCAGCTCACGTTGTAACATTCTAAATAAGCCAATTGCTACTGTCCAGTCGGTCGCAATACCGGAGTTTAGCATAATAGAAGCAAATACAAAATCCATCCACGGCACTAAGAAAGCCGTGATAACTGTGTATACAATTATAGGTCTTGAAAGTGGCAGAATTATCAAACGGAATACTTGTGATTCAGTTGCTCCGTCTATACGAGCTGATTCGCTGAGGGTTTCTGAAATTGTGTCGAAAAATCCTTTTGCTATAAGATACCCCAATCCGGAACTCCCCGAGTATACAATAACAAGCCCCCAATGATTGTTTGTTAATCCAAATGAACGCATGATGAAGTACACAGCTATCATAGCGAGAAAACCGGGGAATAATCCAAGAATAACACCAACACTCATAAGTGTACGACGTCCTCTAAAACGCATACGGCTGGTTGCATAACTCACCATTAATACAAATATACTGGAAATAATACTGGTGAAAATCGCAATTTGTAAGGTATTCATAAACCACACAGGAAATCTTGCTACTGTACTTTCTGAATCAAATAAAAGTAACCGATATGCTGTGAGAGAAAAGTTTTCAGGGAAAAATCTTCCAAAGTTCATAAACTGGGATTCGTTAAAAGAGTTTGCTACAAGCCAGACGATTGGTATTAACCAAAATACTGCAAGGATTGCAAGGAATAAGTGTCTTGGCACTAATTGTAGAGCCTTTAATAAACCATTCTTTTTCATAGTTGAAACTTATCCTCCTTATTACGAGCTATAACAAGATTAAATGCAATTAGAGTAAACACTGCACAAACCAAAAATACCATGATTCCTATGACAGATGCCATCTTAAAGTCATATTGTTCTTGCGTTAGTCTATATAACCACGTTACCAATAGGTCAATCTCCCTCGCTCCCGCATTACCTAACATTTGGTCGGTAGTTCGATAAACATCTTGTGTGAGAAGGAAAATAACATTAAAGTTGTTTATATTATGAATAACCTGTGTTACTAAAAACGGTGCAGTTACAAAGAGCATATATGGCATCGTAATATAGACAAATTGCTTAAAAGGACTCGCTCCGTCAATTCTTGCACTTTCGTATAAATCCTTTGGTATATTCATAAGGACACCGGTTGCAATTATCATCATAAACGGTACACCAATCCACACATTTATCAGTATAATCATCACTCTTGCCCAAGTTGGGTCAGTAAGAAATGGTATAAAATCCAAGTGTGCAGGTATTAGTCCTATACTTGATAAAAACTCTGTAATCCCCCAATCTGCTGCCATCCTGTTTGCGATGCCGATTTGAGAGAAAAAGTTGCGTATAACAAGAAGTGTTACAAACTGTGGTACTGCAATTGTTACAACAAACATTGTTCTCCACATCTTTTTAAGCTTTGTTTTTTGATTATTTATAAGCGATGAAAGTGCAATTCCAAGAAAAAAGTTTGAAAATGTCGCTGCAAATGCCCATATCAAAGTCCATGTCAAAACAATACCAAAAGCATAACCAAATGATGATGTTATATCATTAGTAAATAATGTTTTAAAGTTGTCAAACCCAACCCAGGTGAATAGATTTGCCGGTGGCATGTGTTGCTGGTCATAGTTTGTAAATGCAACGGTTATCATAACTAATAGAGGTATGATAGTAAATAGTACAATCCCAATACATGGTAATGAAAGGAGTGTTAAATAAAACTTTTTATCACGAGCAGACATTATATCTTCCCAAAAAGTGGGTATATGCTCACCTGATCGGTCTAATACTTCTAAAGCACGAACAGTTCGTATATTTTGTAAATAAATTGCTACTGCAACGATTATTACAACTATTGAAATAATGCTGTATAACAGTATTTGAAATGAATCATCAAAATTATTGACTTCATTTCTCATAGTTTCCGGATTAAACACTGATACACGCTCTACTGTGCCAAGTGTACCAAATCTGGATAGATAATGGTCGGCGAATGTAAATCCGAATAAAATAATAACTGCTTGAAAAAGTGTTATCAGTATACCTTTTATAATTTGCTTTCGACGGAAAAATCCAATCCCCATCACTAAAGCTGAGAGTTTAACAAATATATCACCCTCAATAAAATCCAATCCAATATCACGGAAAAAGTCGAATATCGCTGTGTGAGGTTTTTTCTTATCTACTTTTTTGAGCGTACCTGTCATTAACTATTCACTCCTTTACGATAATGCTTAAAAGGAAGACTGCATCCGCAGTCGGGTGCATGTCTTCCTTTATTTGTTGCTTACAACAGCTTATGCTGTTATGAGGAAACACCTGCTACAAAGTTATCAAGTAGGGTTTGAAGTGGTGTGCCATCCGGGTTGTTTTGTACAACGATTTCAAATAGTACATCTGCAATACCCCAGTAGTTGTCACCAACCAGCATTGGTTTTGAGTATGCTGCTTGTGCGCCAATTGCTGCCAGTGCAGGATTTGCTTGAATTGCCGGTGATGCTGCTGCTTGGATATTTGTTGGAGCTTGTTGACGCATTTCAAAACGCATGACTTGGTTGTCATAGTTTGTGAGGTATTCAGCAAGTCTCATTGCCCAACCTACATTTTCACTAAATGCATTAACACCCATGAGTTTAAATCCGAGGACACCACCCATTTGTTTTTGTGTGCCTGCAATAGTTACTGTTGGAAGTTTTGCTGCTGCATAATGTTCACCAAGAATGTCTTGTGCTGTTTCTGCGTTCCATGGTCCGTTTACTACTGCAACAAGAGAACCATCAGCTAAACCACCCATGTGATCTCCATCACCAAGTGCAACAAAGCCCGGGTTTGCATTGATGTCAAGCATTGCTTGAAGTACATCTGTTCCACCTGCGTCAGCAAATGTTGTTCCTGTAGTGCCATCATCTTCACGCCATGCGTCAAGACCGTTTGCTCTAAAGAAACCAATGCTGTACCAACCGTTTGCCATGTGCATTGATACTTGTTTTCCTGCTGCTGCTGCTGCTGCCATCATTCCATCCCAACTTTGAACATCATCAGCTGATAGAAATTCTGAGTTGTAATAGAGGAAGTAGCCATTGTCTGCTGTCATTGGATAACCAAGAAGTTTTCCATCAACTGTAGCAACTTCAATAGCTGATGCAGCATTTGCTGATTTGATTGCATCTGTGTTTAAGCTGATTTCTTGAAGAGCACCTGCCATGTAGAGTGATACAATAACGTCATCCGGCATTGCAAAAACGTCTGCTGCTGCCTGTGGGTCTGTTAATACTGTATCTCTTACTGTGCCTTCTGATTCGATGCCGATTTCGATGGTGAGATTAACATCGCCTGCTACTAATGCGATAAATGCATCTGCTTGTTGACGTAGCATTGCTTGGTCATCTTCGCCACCCCAGAGTCTAAGTGTGACGTCTTCGATGACTCCTCCGCCACCGCCGCCGCCACCGCCGCCGTCGTCGTTGTTGTTGCTTCCGCCGCCGCCACCGCCGCCGCCATTGTTGCTGTCACCGTTACAAGCTGCAATGAGTACGACTGTGAGTGCGAGGACCAGGATAATTGCTAATATTTTTTTCATTAAATTTACCTCCATAAATTGTATGTGGTATTACCACAAAAGAGATAATACCACACACAAACACACAATGTCAAACAAAAATGTTGCTTTTATTCATTTTTTTAGCTTTATTCATTAGTAATTTTCTAATACCTCATAGGGATTAGGTCTATATAGTCTTGTAATGAACCGTCGTTTTTGCAAACTTCAATTATCTTGCGACCGAGTGGGTTAAGCTCCGGTACATCGTAATTTGAGAGTTCTCTTTTTACGAATTCCATAAGCTGTGCCGCACCTTTGTCATATCCCTCAATACCTACTTCTGCTTGAGTTTCCGGTCTTAAAAATGCTGTTCTTACAAATTGACCGTCAATTTTTAAGTTATCCAGACAATATCCCAAAACCGGCAATCTTGCAGGCACTAAGTGGTCTTGCTTAAACTTTGCACTTCCACGTCTTGCGAGATACTCACGCATTAACCACTGCGGTTTAAAGCCAACCCTATAACATCCAATATGTTGATTTGGCACTAAAACAAAGCGTGTACTCAGTGAGTTTTGTATTTGTTCAAGGAGCAGATTTGCATGGTTTACCCATTTTCCTGTGAGGAACGGGCCATACGAACCAATACCTTCACTGGTTATTCCTTCTGTTTCAATGATGCTTGGGTTGTTATGCCCTCTTGGCGCAACCAGTCGCCATAACCATCCAAGTGCAGGTGGTAAAACATGCAGCATACCTAATATACCATAACTTGGGCGTTCTTTTGTACATGGTGGCGTACGGATTCCGAAGCTGCGAACATCAACCTCAACAGCATCATTAATAATACCCGGAACCATTCTACGCGGTAAAATAACACGCGGATTGGGACATGGTGTACCGTCTGAGTCAATTGTATGCTCCCAAACAAGGCATGTAGCTTTTGGCACACCTTGAATGTTTATGAAAACTAAAGGTTCTGACGGGTGTATATAGATTTTTTCGTTAAATGGTTCTGTGCCGTATTGTTTTATGTGATCTAATCTGATAAACCAACCATCCTCAGCATCACGTATCACAAGCTTTCTACCATTTTGTAAATCAGGATGACAAAGTGCCATATCGTCTGATATTGGTTGTAATTCACAGGGTTCTTCAAGTATAAGATAGAAATTTTCGTCAGTTGTGAGATTTGTACCTATGAGAATTTTCCCGTCCGGTTCACGGTGAATATTTTCACCCATTTCACTTTTACCACCGCCGGAAGCGCCCTCGTGCATGAAGATTATTTCGTTTTCGTAAGGAGTAATAACCTTTACTGCTGATGAATGTGTTGTTACCCATCCCTCACGCTCACCAATATCAAGCAAAAATCCATATACGCCTTTTTTAGCACTTGGCCCGGGATATAGATTGTATGAAAACATCTCGTAAAGCTCCGGCGTACGGTTATGAACAACAATTTGTTTTCCATTAAAATATGTATGTCTAAACGGTGGTGCAAGGAAAATAATAAGTCTTGGTTCAAATATTCCCTCGTACTCGTCAATGTTTACAAATAGTTGCAATCCTGCAAGTCCGGCGGCAAAAAACGCTGCATTTTTTGGTGCAATTAACGCTCCGGGATATCCGCCATACTCGCCGCCAGCCATAAATGGCACAAGTATCAAATCCTGCTCCTCAAGCCAGCGGTATGTTTTTTCTTTAAGTGGTGCAAAGTCCTCACCGTATTGATCCTTAAATCTTGGTTTATCGGTTGGTTCGTCATCAGCGATAATTAGGCAGTCGGGGTCACGTCTGCGCATATAGTCCTCAGTGTAGTTGACCGCCACACCGTTTTTGCATCGTACAATGTTAATTTCTGTGAAGCTTTTACCTTCAACATCATAACAGACGTCAAAGCTGTCATTCTCAGGCCCGCCAAGTGTCATGTCAACTATTTCACCTCTGCACTTAGGTACTGTGAGAGATATACAGTTGTCAAGCACATGGTTAATGTCCTCATTAAACTTAAACTTTTTCAAATCATGTAAACTCATTATTATTCCTCCAAAATATTTTATCCACATTATTAAAACACACAAAAAGAATATTTGCAAGAAAATTATTTTTTCTTGCAAATCATAGGGAATAGATATAATAAAACCACTCACTAGTCACTGCGTAAAAAGAGACTGTACATCTCATTTCGGGAGCTCGCAAAACCGAACAGTGCTCGCTCTTATCCTCAATTTCGATAACAGTCTCTGATTTTACTACGCTAAATCGTTCG
>JAITFS010000245.1 GCA_031281195.1 Oscillospiraceae bacterium | reverse complement strand
CACTGCTTAACATGAAAATTATAGCAATAAACAATAATCGGGTGGGATGCCGGGGTGCATCAGCGGGGCGGCTAAGAGCAAACAAACAAAATCTCATGAAAAAATGGGGAAACTCAAATAATTAACAACGCTTGACAACACGTAAGTTACGTGTTATTTTTATGTTTGAGGGGTGATATGTTGACTGGTGTTGAAATGATAAAAATGCTAAAGAAAAAAGGATTCGTAGTTGTCAAAGTAAGTAAAGGCAGTCACTATCGCTTAGCAAAAGGTGATATTCAAGTGATTGTTCCGCATCATCATAGAGAACTTGGAAAAGGTATATATAATAGAATTCTTACTGATGCAAGGATAAAGTAATTATTAATAAAGAAGGTGGTAAAATGAAAACTAAATTTACATACCCTGCAATATTTACGAAAGAAGAATCTGGATACTTTGTTGATTTTCCAGATATTAAACCATGCTATACAGAAGGACACTCATTAGAAGAAGCAACAATTATGGCAAAAGATGTATTGGAAAGCTGTATAGAATACATACTAAAACAAGGTGAACCATTACCTACACCAACAGATATAGGTTCTCTAAGTGGTGATAGAGTTATGTTAATTGTTGCAGATATTGAGAATATCAAAAGTCAAACCAGATATGTAAAGAAAACATTATCTATACCATATTGGTTAAATGCTGCTGCAGAAAAAGAGCATATAAACTTTTCTAGAGTATTACAGGAAGCTTTAAGAGAACGTCTTGCAGTATCATCAAATAGTGTAGTTGCAGAAAACACAACAGCTTATAGTTACTCCGATTTTTAAGTACGAGAAAGACAGCGTAAGTCAGATGACTCATCTCGTCTCTACTTCTTTGTTTTGTTAAAAATAGTCATAGTTAATACTGTTTGTAATGCAAAGTATAATGGTAGAATAATCCATGCATATTTCCATGCGACAAGTACACCAATTGCTACAAAAACAGCTACTGTGAACAGAAATATTCCACCGCTTATTAAACCAAATCTTGCAGCATTTGCCGGATTAACCATACTGGTACGAAAGTTTACAGCTTTTTCAAACTCGTTTACTTCAATAGCTTTTAGCCACGGCTTTTGACGTTTTGGTTCTGTTGTAAGAAGAAAAATTAAGACACATATCGCAGGAATAATAAAGATTGCTTTAATCCCGATGGCAGCAGCAATGTCCATATCTGTGAATAGAAAAAGCACAACTGAAAATCCTGCTCCTAAGAAACCCATTAAACAAATAACTGCATAAACAAACGCTCTTTTGTTTTTCATGGCATAATGAGCGGTAGTCTCCTGTGTCAAACCAAAATAGGTGTACAGTCCACTAGCTATTGAAAGTAGAATAACCGAGATATAGTATGGAGCGGTGTCTCCGATTTCTCTGAAAAACGAGAAAAGTGCTATCCCCACAGCTATTAACAATAGTCCTGATGCAACAGAAAACCCTGCTGCTGCTTTTTTTGTAATTGGAACTCTTGCGTTCATATACATTTGTGCAATTGTCGCATGACGGTTTTTCTTGCCAACTTCATCAGCTATAGCTGTTATATCACCAAGCTCTGCGGTTGCTCTATCAAAAGCCTGCTCATCATTAAGACCTTTTGAAATTAACTCACGGATTCGCTCAGTTAAGTTAACTGTGATTTCTTCTTTAAAATCTTTGATTTCAGGTGTATCTTCATAACCTTCAAATAAGCGATCAACATATACTTTTTCTTTCATAATTTATAAACTCCTTTCAAGTTCTAACCTTCTAATAATTTATTTAGTATAGTTTGTGTATTAATCCAATCGTTTTTATTTTGCCGTAACAGTTCCTTGCCACTGTCTGTTATACTATAGTATTTTCGACGGCTTCCGAGTGTTTCATCACCCCAAAACGAAATGATATAACCACCGGCTTCTAGACGTTTATAGCTTGAGTACAATGTTGCTTCCTTTAGCTCATACTCACCGTCAAGCCTTTCAATGATGTTTTTGTGAATTTCATATCCGTAATTATCACCTTTTTGCAATATGCTAAGCACAACAGTATCAGTATGCCCTCGAAGCAAATCGGCAGATGTTCGTACTTCCATTTTTTCACCTCCTATGATACTTTGAGTATAGTGTAGCACACAATACTATGACTGTCAATATAGTTTGACAAAAAAATATTGACAAATTATTACGTTTAACATAAATTTGTAACGATGATTATGTTATAGAAATCGGTGCAGGAAAAGGTCACATCATTTAAAAAGAAAACAGAACCGTGATAACCACCTGTCTTCAACTATTATGCACATAATACGAAACACCATCAAAATATATAAAATCTGTGTATATTCCGTAAACACCCATTTTTCGTAAAGCATTAAAAGTATCAAGACTATTAACTGTGTGAGCAAACACCACAGTTTCTCTTTGTTTAAGCTGATCAACAAGCGTTGGATGAGCTCTTGTGTCCCACATTGTAATTACACGTAATCCCGTTTCATCAACAAATCTGATAATATCTGCATCAGACGGGTCTGTGACATATAGAGTATACAGCATATCAAACTGTGGATAGTTTTTTGCAACGGTGTAAAAGCCGGATTCGCTGAAAACCTGAACTATAATCCTATCCATAATAGCCGGGTCTATTGCTAGGCATGTATCTATCATATATTGAAATGCGGCATCATCATATTCAAAGATTTTATCTGTTACCAAATATGCATCAGGGTGATGATATAAAAACCACGCGATATCATCAAATTTTGTAGGAGTATACATGCCAAGCACCTTGTTACTCAAAAATACTTCAAGAGTTGGTGCGCCATTTACATATATTCTGTGACCCCAGTGATGCTTACCAACTAAGACATTATCTGATGTTAATGAGAAATCAAATTCAAAAACGCGTTGACCTCTTTTGTAGTTATATTCAACTGCTTCAATTGTATTTAGATATTGAATTCCATTAAAACCACCACCGGCGTGTGCGACTAGACGGTTGCTGTTAATAACCCACTCAGGAAGCCCTTCTGTCCAAGCACCGTTTGATTTGAGAAAATACCAAGAACCCTTGTCATTAATCCAACCTGTAGCCATCGCACCGTTTGGCTGTAGGTAATACCATGTCCCTCTGTCGTTAATCCAACCAGTTGCCATCGCTCCGTTTGGTCGTAGAAAATACCATGTTCCTCCGTCATTAATCCAACCTGTTGCCATTGCTCCACTAGGGCGGAGATAATACCATGTACCACCATCGTAAATCCAACCTGTTTGCATATAACCACTTGAATTAAAGTAATACCAAGTACCGTTAACAGATAACCAGCCACGTGCATATCCACCTGTGTTATACTGCCACCACCAGCCTACATTATCTTGTCTCCAAACCGCTGATGCAACCGGTGTGACTACACCCATTGTAACAACAAATATGAGGACAAATGTCAGTATTTTATATACTGACTTTTTGATTTTTATCATTTTGTCATATCTCCTATACTATAATGAGATTATAACTAACAATCCTTAAATGTGTCAAGTGTGTCAAACCCCGTCGGCACTGATGATATAAAGGTTATAGTATATACCTTTTTTTGCCATTAGCTCGTCATGAGTTCCAACTTCTACGATTTTGCCTTTATCCAATACGACAATTTTATCAACAGTTGTTATGGTTGTTAAATTATGTGTTGTAATTAGGATTGTGTGGTTGTTTCGCAGAGATTCAATTGTATCCATAACATTACGTTCACTATCACTATCAAGTGACGATGTGGCTTCATCAAAAACTAAAATTGGCGCACCCTTGATTAAAGCTCGGGCTATAGCTATTCGCTGCTTTTGACCACCTGATAGTGAAGCACCTTTTTCACCGCATGA
>JAITFS010000196.1 GCA_031281195.1 Oscillospiraceae bacterium | reverse complement strand
CCATGCTCAGAGTTTCGGCGCTCCGCCATCCATGGCTACGCTTTCCGAGACCATATAAGAATATTATTACAATCCTACTCTTTCATCATTATTAATTATTAACTATTAATTATTAATTTATATATACTGCTTTGCTTGTGGCGGCGGATTCGTAGATTGCATCCAGTATTTGTGTTACTACGAGGGCTTGTTCGGGTTTTACCCTTAGCTCTGCACCATATAAAATAGCATCAAAGAAATTGCGGGTTTCGAGTTCCTCCGGTTTCCATATTTTGCCACCTGCGTATTCAATAGCTCCGTCTGAAAAGTCGGGTTTTAACTCTGTAAAACGTCCGTCTTTGTCAGATACAATTACCAAGCCGTTTTTCATATCCGCTCCGGCTTTTGTTCCGCAAAGAGTACATATTCCCTCACCTGTATCAATGGTGTTTAATGCCCAACTGGCTTCAAGAGTTACCGTTGCACCATTTTCCATCGTGATAAATGCAAATGCCGAGTCCTCAACTTCGTAGTTTTCAGCTTTCCAAGGTCCGAAAATGTTACCACAGTTGGGGTGATCGCTTAGTTTTTTATATACCGAACCAACTACAAGCTTTGGTTTGTAGTTATCCATCATCCATAATGTCATATCCAAAGCATGTGTTCCAATATCAATTAGCGGACCGCCGCCCTGTTGCTCTTTATCGAGGAAAACTCCCCATGTTGGTACACCTCTGCGACGGATTGCATGAGCTTTTGCATAATATATTTCACCCAGTTCATTGTTTTGGCACATATTCTTCAAAAATAACGGTGCAGGGTTACAACGGTACTGATAACCAATTGTAAGGAGTTTGCCTGACTCTTTTGCAGCTTCACACATCTTTTTTGCATCAGCATAATTAGTTGCCATCGGCTTCTCGCACATCACATGTTTACCTGCTTTAAGTGCAGCAATTGTAATGGGTGCGTGGGTATTGTTATATGTGCAAACATATACGACATCGATTGATTTATCTTTAAGCATTTCTTTATAATCCGTGAATACCTTACCTTCTGTTGCACCAAATTTATCACGCAGATTTTCTGCATTTTTTATGTTTCTACTGCAAAATGCAATAACATTTGCTTCAGGCACTGCGTTTAACGCACGGTAGTATTTATCCCCTGCTATTGCTCCGCAACCAATAATTCCAACATTTAACTTTTTCATAATTTTCCCGTTCCTCTCCTACATTTTCTCCGGTGCTGTTATTTTTAGTATATCTAAACTGTTTTTTATTACTTGTTTTGTTGTGTTTACAAGCTTTAAGCGAGCTAAGAGAATATTTTGCTCTTCTCCTTTTATTTTACAAACAGTATAAAACTTATGAAACTTTGTTGCCAGTTCTACAAGATACTTGTTTATTTTTGACGGATCGTAATCACGGGCGGCATTTTTTACTTCTTCGGGTAGCATTGCTATTTGTTTAATTAACTCTTTTTCAGCATCTGAACTAAGCAAACCGGCATCTATTTGTGAGTATTTTGGTACAATAAAACCGTCTGCTTCCAGGTTTGTTATCAAGCTGCATATTCTGGCATAAGCGTATTGCACATAATATACCGGGTTTTCACTGTCCTGTCTGATTGCAAGTCCTAAATCAAACTCAAGCTGGCTGTCAGGATGTGCGTTAAAGAAAAATCTACACGCATCAACAGGTATTTCATCGAGCATATCATTTAGTGTAAGGGCTTTTCCTGTTCGTTTTGATACTTTTACAGGTTCACCATCACGTACAATTCGCATCATCTGCATTAAAAGAAAGTGTATTTTGCTTCCGTCAATATTAAGTGCATTACATAACTCCGGTGCTGTCATTGTTGTCATTAAGCGTTTGGCATGTCCATGATGGTCGCCACCCCAGATTTCGATTGCTTTATCAAAGCCACGTTCAATTTTGTTTCTGTGATATGCTATATCCATTGCATAATATGTGTTAAAACCGTTGGATTTTCGCATAACCTCATCTTTATCTCCACCAAGAGCTATGTTATTTAGCCAAAGCGCTCCGTCTTTTTCATAAAGTAAGCCTGCTTTGTCGAGTAGATTTATGGTTTCCGTCACATATCCACTCTTGTGCATACTACTTTCACTGAACCATTCGTCAAAATGTATACGATAACGTGCCAAATGCTCCTTCATCAGTGATACATTATATGGTATTCCAAACTCAATAAGCCTCTCTATACGTTCGTTTTCATCAAGTTTTTTTAGAGAATCTCCGAACTTTTCATAGATTATCTCTGCTAATTCTTTAATGTCGTCTCCGTGATACCCGTTTTCGGGAAACTCAAAGCTTTCTTCACAATCACAAATTTGCATATATCGTGCATTTATTGATTTTCCAAATAAATCTACCTGATTTCCGGCATCGTTTAGCAAAAATTCACGCCATACATCATATCCGGCTTTTTGTAAAACTGATGCTAAAGTGTCACCAAGCACTCCGCCACGAGCGTTTCCAACAGTCATTGGCCCGGTTGGGTTTGCTGAAACAAACTCTACCATAAAACGTTTACCTGCTCCGATATTTGAAGCACCATAATCATTTTTTGTTTTCTCAACTGCTAAAAGTACCTCACTGTACCAATCCTTTGATACTGTGAAGTTTATAAAACCGGGTCCTGCAATATTTACATAGCTGAAATAACTGTTTTCCAAATCAATATTATCAACTAGAATTTCCGCTATTTGTTTTGGAGCTTTTTTTAAGATTTTTGCAGCAGCCATAGCGTGGGTTGCCGCAAAATCTCCATACGAAGTATCACGCGGTATTTCGACTGCACCAATTAACGACGCGCCCTCAAGCAAAACTCCCGATAGGCGCGCTCTGTCATAAGCATTATTTATAAGAGTGTTTATTTGAGCTTTTGCAATTTCTATAAGGTTCATTGCGGTAAACTCCTGATGTTTATTTTAAACATATTTTTACTGACTGTAATGTTGTCAACTTCTATATCATAACGTATTTCAATATTACCTCCATCGTCGTTTATATCTTTTGTGATTTTGTGCGTGTCAATACCTAACATCACTGCTCCGACAGGAGTATTGTACAAAAAATGATGCTTTTGATTTTCTGAGAAAATCATATCACCGGCAGATCCGTCTCCACGACATAGGGTTATACTATCATTTTCTACATTAAATGTTGTTAACACACCACCAAGACCTGTTAAACCACTCTCGTAATAACTAAAGGTTGATGTATTTTCAGTTTGTAAATACTCACCGTCAGTTAGAAGCTCGTACGCATCTTCTTCATTATCAGAAAAAAAAGGCAGCCCTTTTATAGAAATCATTACCTGTTTTTTATTTTTCACTGGTTTTTTTACTCCTTGCTACTATATAATATGGTATAATAATCTATAGTGTAAAATGTGTCAAGGGGGTGCATGTTGATGCTTGAAGGTATGTTCAAAACTGCCGGGTATATGCAAAACAGAGAATTGTCATGGTTAAAGTTTAATGAACGTGTACTTTTAGAGGCAAATCGAATTGAAATGCCTTTGCTTGAGCGTCTAAAGTTTATCTCTATATTTTCGAGTAATCTCGACGAATTTTTTATGATACGTGTTGGTTCTCTTAACGATTCCTTGCTATTGGGCAGCAAGCTTTCAGACACAAAAACAGGTATGTCCGAAAAAGAGCAGCTTGGTGAAATCTATCGCACAATAACTCCATTATATAAATTGGTGGATCATGCATACTCAACTGTTGTCAGTGAGTTATCAAATCATGGAGTTGAACTTTTGAAAATGGCTGATTTGTCTCCCTCAGAGCTTAAAGCTATGAAAAACCACTTTACATATAATATACAACCTTTACTAACTCCTACAATTATTGATGCTAAGCATCCTTTTCCACATATTCCAAATAAACAGCTTCATATTGCTGTTATTGTACAAAAGAAACGCAGTAAGGCATTTGGTTTGATTGCAGTTCCGCAAGATATGGACAGGCTTATCAATATTGATGATACTCACAGAAGATTTATTCTTCTTGAGGATTTGATACTATATTATACAGAGCTTGCATTTAGTAATTATGGAATTATCGAAAAGGTAATAATTGCAGTTACTCGAAATGCTGACTTTGACACTGCTGAGGATTTACTTGATGAGGATATTGATTTTCGTCAGTATATGAAATCTCTTCTTAAAAAACGTCAAAGACTTGCTGCTGTCCGTCTTGAGCTTGTAAATGAAGTCAGCCCTGAATTACTACAGTTTCTATGCAGTAAGCTTAACTTAAAAAATGCTCAGGTGTTTTATACATCTACTCCACCAGAGTTAAGCTTTGGTTTTTCTATACAACGCTATTTAAGTAAGGAAATAACGGAATCGCTCTTATGGCACTCACATGTACCGGCGTTATCTCTCTCATCAGAAGCAACATATAATATGTTAAAGCGAGCAAGTGGCAAGGATATATTATTATCTTATCCTTTTGACAGCATAACACCATTTTTGTCTCTAATTCGGCAGGCATCGGAGCATCCATCGGTATTATCAATAAAAATTACACTATATCGAATTGATACAAAGTCTCAGCTTGCCGAATCTTTGATACGAGCCGCTGAAAACGGCAAGGATGTGCTTGTTTTAATGGAATTACGTGCTCGTTTTGATGAAAGTAACAATATTGAATGGGCAAGCCGTCTTGAAGAAGCAGGTTGCCGTGTTATTTATGGGCTGGTTGGTTATAAATGCCATTCCAAGCTTTGTCTCATAACACGCAAGGAACACGGGAAGCTTCATTATATTACACAAGTAGGAACCGGTAACTATAATGAAAGAACTGCCAAGCTTTATACAGATTTATCTCTAATTACATCAAATCAAGAGATTGGTATGGATGCTTCTGCATTTTTTAGTAATATGCTCATAGAAAATCTTGAAGGCGATTATAAACACTTATGGGTTGCCCCAAACAGTTTTAAGAATAATGTATTAAATGAAATCGAAAAAGAACGCCAAAAAGTAATTCACGGTGAACAAGGTAAGGTTTTTATAAAATGTAATTCCTTAACTGATAATGAAATAATTGAGAAGTTAGTCGAAGCCGGAGATGATGGCGTTGAAATTGTAATGAACATTCGTGGCATCTGTTGTCTAATTCCCGGGCTACCCGGTGTAACGGATAACATAAAAGTATTTAGTGTGGTAGGTAAGTTTTTAGAGCATACTAGAATATTTTGTTTTGGTAGTGGTGATGATGTAAGGTTATATATATCATCTGCCGACTTAATGACAAGAAATACACAAAGACGGGTTGAAGTAGCGTGTCCAATTCTTGACCATGATGTAAGGAATAAAATCTTATGGATGATTGACATAATGCAAAGTGATGATACTAATTCATGGGTGCTTCAACCTGATGGAAAATATTTCCTTACTGAAACGGTAGATTTGGACAAACCAAAAAACTCACAGGAGATTTTTACCCTTGAAACACAAAAACGAAATTACGGCAGTTCAAAAGATAAGCACTCATCCGAAGTAAGGAATTATAAACAAGCTGATATTTTTATACTTAAGTTTATAAACAAGTTAAAATCACTGTTTAAGAAGTGAACATTTTAGTTTAATTTTTATATGAATATAAAACAAACATGTCCAAGATTTTTGGACATGTTTGTTTTTCGTTATCTTACATGTTTCCCAGATAGACATTCTTTAAATGTCTTTCAGCAAGCTCTTTTGCACGGTACATAATTGCCTTTGTTGTAGGTTCACCTGATTTATACAAGTATCTTTGGAAGTATCGTGAGAGATGATAAGGTATGTTCTTGTCTATAGAAGCGATCCATTTCGCGATTTCTTCGATTTCATCCTCGTTCTGACCCGGCACTACCAGAGTGGTCAGTTCAACATGACAGGTTTTAGATGCGGTTTCCACTGTTTTGAGGATAGGCTCTAGTGTTCCTCCGACCATTTCGTATGTACCATCTGTAATCCCTTTGATATCAATGTTCATTGCATCTATATAAGGTAGCAGCTCAGCTAATGGTTTGGGGTTCAGGTAACCATTTGTGACCAGTACATTCTTTAGTCCAACTTCTCTTATACGTTTTGAGCAGTTAAGAACAAACTCATAACCTATCAGAGGTTCATTGTATGTGTACGCAATTCCGATATTTCCGTCTTCAATCGCTTTAAGAGCTATATTGACTATTACATCTTCTGTGACCTTATCGAGATGCACTCCTTCATACTCCATAGAGATAGCATAGTTCTGACAAAACGGACATCTAAGGTTACAGCCATAAGAACCAATAGACACAATTTTGCTACCACTATGGAACTCATATAGCGGTTTCTTCTCAATCGGGTCAAGAGCATAAGAGGTAAGGAGACCAAAACTTGATGCATATAGTATACCATCTATGTTTGTACGCGCACCACATCTGCCAACACAACCTGATGCTATGATACACTCATGAGGACATAGTTCACACTGTACAAAACCTGATTCCTTACTTTTCCAGTACATTGCTATCGTTTTATTAACCATGACGGACAACTTCGAACCTTTCCAGAGCTATTTTATCTGTTTTTGATATACCTGCTTTACTACTTGCTATGCTAATTTGCTCCTCTATAGTATCAACACCGTCTAAATTAGGGAGAAGCAATCCGCGCTTTGAACCGCTTGTTACTATTACTCCATATCGCTTTACATCGAGTAAGGAGCTATCTGCTATTGGCTCAGGTGGTGATAGTACATCAACCTTGTATGTTAGCTGTGTAAGTTCACCTGATTTCACCGGTGGGAATCGAAAATCAGATGAACCTGACGATATTGCATTGTAAATTATTTCTTCTGCGATACATTTCTTCGTAGGTGCTATAGTACCTATGCAACCACGTAATGCTCCGTCTTTATGAATTGAAACGAACACTCCTGCACGCTTATTTAGCATCTCTTGTGGTAACCCATTGGGAATATTGAGTTTTTCTCCTGTCATTATTTTATGTTCTAATGACTGTCTAGCGAGCTTTTGATAATCGTCTTCTGCGTTCCTTTCCGCCTTTGCATCACGCTCAAGAAGCTCTAAGTGTTTTTCAAGAATATTGTTAGTTTCGTCGTGTTTTAATGCCTCAAACGAAGCTACAACGTATCCAACACCAAAAGGACCCTCATAAGAGAGCAATTCTGACTTCACTTTTTGCTTATTATAGCACCCAGCTAGTACCATTAGTGAGTTATACCCACACTCCCCTGCACCCTTAATTATACTTCTTGGTATGTTCATCAAGGATAAGAAATCACCATCCTTTAGATACTCTACAACAAGCCCATCAAACTCCGGTCCTTCTTTACTATAGCCATAAGGACCGTCCTTACTTAACCTGTGTGAAAGGTCAGAAGAAGCAATCAGTACAACCTTACGATTCCTTACTATAGATGCATCATAGATGACCTCTCCGAGCTTAAAATGATCTATTGATGAAAGGCCTGATTGTGATATACGTAAGGAATTATATGTTTTGTAATACTTATTTATGTACCACATTGGTACCATCACTGCATGATCGAGAGCTTTGTCTTGTTCACCCTGTATTCCTGTCGGTATTCCAATGCTTTCTCCGATTTTTGATATTTCTTCTGCAAGCTCCTCATCATAAGTTGTTTCAATCCTTACATTTGGTGCTCCAAACCTGCTAAAATCTCCGGTTGCCTTACCTCCTGGTGAAATATGGAAATAATCGGAGTAGACAGTTCCATGCGGTGTAATGAATATAATAGTTTCCGGAGCTATAGATGCTATTTCTTTTGCTACCTCGTCGAGAGCATTAAGGGTTTTTATTATTTGTTTCTCTTTTCCTTTACCTATTTCAGGTATAGCGAGTGGTGGGTGTGGTAGTGTATAAGATTTTATTATCATATTAAACTCCTTTTTGGTAAAAATCCACTTGACATCATTTTTATTATCATATATCATTATAAGTAAGGAAAACAATAAATGCAAGGAGGAATATTTAAGCTATGATGGAAATGGCAAAAGTCACCAGTAAGGGACAAATTACAATCCCAATAACTATCAGACGCAGGCTTAGTATAAATGAGGGTGATAAGATTCTCTTTATTGACAAGCCTGAGGGTGTTATGATGGTGAACCCCGATATTATAGGAGCAGAGCAGTTAGAAGCTGTTATAGATGCAGCAGAGGTAGAAACAATGACAACACCAAGCGCACAAGCAGCACCACAAGCCGTTGCACAAGTTGCACAGCAACCGGTACAGACTGTAGCAGAAGTTGCAGAGATTGATTTTGTTGAAGTAGAAACCGCACCACCGCCACCACCGCCGCCTGCACCACCACCCGAGCCACGCAGATATATCCCACCTGTGGAAGAAGAATATGAAGAACCTGCACCAAAACAAGCAGGGGGCGTAGATTTAAGCACCCTACTTGATGATTTTAGATCTATTGGTTCTTTAGATTAAGAAGCTTCTAAATATTCATAAGATTCCAGCCATATATCCATGTGGCTGGATATTATTTGGTATGGAGCAGGGCCAATGTCTAAAATAAAGCGATTAAACTCCATAAGGTCAAAATCTAAGACTAATCTATCTGATGCTATGTTACGAAGCTCTATCATTTCATAGTAACCTAAGCTGTACACAACTGTATTAAGAGGCACTCCTGTTACTCTGTTATATATATCTTCAGTTACTTCTATATCTGTTACATCCAGTTCTTCTCTTAAAATGCGAGCAATATCACTAATACTCCAGCCAAGCACATTAACACCAAAATCTGCGTGAGATTCTAATAGTAAGAAATACATTCTTAAATCCCACATAAACTCTGCTTCAAGCTTATTAAGTCCCGAATAATGGTAACTAAACTCCTCTGCATACATCGCCCAACCTTCGGTATAACCCATATTTGCCAAGTAAGTATGTATCGGGTGTTTGTTTTGCTGGCGCAAATATACCATCTGATACAAATGCCCAGGGTAACTCTCATGAGCCAGTGCTGTAAAAAGTGTTATATTACTACTTATACCAGCCGGATTTATATATATAACATTACTTGAAAAATCGTCAATTGGTGGTTTAAGGAAAAATGCAGGGCTCATAAAATCTTGCAAGCTAGGGTGTACTTCAAGAACTATATGTTCCACCGAGGAAATCGGCGGAAAATCTACAACCATTTTTTCTTGCAGTTTACGAATGTAGTCCTCGGGTGTACCATCCGCTATTTCACCTGTTGTATCATTCATGTATTTGTTAAGTAATTCTTCGTTTGTCCTAAGTGCTCTCCTTACCCGTGCCAGTGCAAGTGCTCTTTCTTTTCCTAACAGTTCATCAATTTCTTCTATGCTCTTGTCTGTACCTGCTCTTGCTTTAAGTACAGTATATGCATACTCTTCACCGTTTGGTAACAGTGAAAGACCACCTTCGCGAGTGTTCATGTTTTTAATTTCATACATTGCGGCTAAAAGATTATCGAAAGCAATTAATACGTTTTCCAGTACCAATTCCTTATGTCTTTCTTTTAAGTTTTCTCTTTCAGCACTTGTTAAACCTTCATATTCATCTATTCTGTCATTAAATATTTGGATAATGAAATTATCCTCACGATTATTTAAATAACTGACAAGTTGTTCAATAACAATGTCTATATTGGCATTACTGAGGAAAAACCCACGTCTTACCCGCTCTTTTTCAAACTCAATTATCTCATCAAAATATCTTATGGTGTCTTCCAGAAGCTCTAGGTAGATTTCTATGTCTTCTTTTACGTGGAACTTAAACTCGGACAAAAGTATTGGCAGCTCTACCTGTAGACCGGTGAGAGGCCGAATATAACCGGAGTAATAGAAAAAATCTTCTTCACTCTCCAGAAAATATGACAATTTATAACTTCTTTCTAAAATATCATAGATTACTTTTTGGTCATCTCGTAGCTCATCATATATTACACCATCTAATATTATACCTATTTCTATAGTCTCTTCTATATCACGTTTTATAGTATCTGCGTTTATTACCTCTCCAAAGGTTGGTTTAGGTTTTGTAATTCCCATAGCTTCCGGGTTTGCTAACATAAAGTTTGTGGATATACTGTCGGCTGTGACCCAACGCTCAAAGATTTCATCAAGCTTTAGGTCAAACCATATATCAGAAGGTATCCCAAGCTCATCAGGATGTCTTGTAAAATTGGGATCATGAATAGTCTCATTACCTGTTATTATGTCACGAATAGTATCATAGAAAGATGTACAACCCGACAGAAGTAACAAGCAGAGCAGCAACGTTATGATAATCGTAAACGTTTTTTTAGTTTTAAACGTTGCTACACTGCCCTTATTGCAATGCTTTGCGAGATATTCACTTTGATTTATGTCAATTGTAAGGTTTTTCTTACTTTCTTTACTTTGTTTCAATTAATCCATAATCTCCTTGTTTACGTTTATAAACGATTGAAAATGAATCATTATTATTTTGATTTTTAAATACAAAGAACTCATGTTCCAAAAGATTCATTTGTAAAACAGCTTCCTCAGGGGTCATAGGTTTGACAGGAAACATTTTTGTACGTACAATCTTAAACTCTTCTCCACTTTCATCATCATCACTTGCAACAGACGGGATTGCCGCAGGTGATCTTGTTTTTTCTAATGAACCTGCACGAATTTGTTTTTCAAGGCGAGATTTATTTTTTCTTATTTGACGTTCAATCGCTGCTACTGCTGAATCTATTGATGCAAACATATCATTTGTAGTATCAGATACCCTGAAAAATCTTCCGTCGTTTTTTAGCGTAACCTCTACTATATAACGCCCGCGAGCGCATGAGAATGTGACAGAAGCCTCCGAATCCAGTTTAAAGAATCGGTCAAGCTTGCCGATTTTCTTTTCTGCATATTCTCTGAGTTCGTCTGTGACTTTGATTTTCTTTTCGGTAAAATTAAATTTCATTTTGCTTTTAACCTTTCTTGTTTTTCTTATGACGTTTTATTTTTATTTTTTTTACTGTAGCAGTTGATTTTTCTTTAGGCTTATCAATAATAATAATCTTTGGAGCTTTTTTAGGGGCTTCGGGTGCTTCCGGTGCTTCGGGTGCTTCTTCTGTGTAGTCATCAATGTAATTTATGCCTGACTTTTGTTCCTCTTGCTCTGACGGTTTTTCTTCATCAGATACAGGTAACATATCCTCGTCAGTTACCAGTAAGGGTTCTTCACCAACAGAAACTTGAGCCTCCAGCTCGTCTATATCCTTCTTTAACTGTGCTATGTCACCGTTTAGATTTGTTATATGCTTTAGTTGATTTTCGTTTAGCTCACGTAACTCTGTTAATTGTTTTTGTGCGGTTTCATTTTTTTCACGCAATTCTACAAGTTCTTTATCTTGAACGTCATTTATTGCACGACATTCATCACGCTCAATCTGCAAATCATCTACCTGCTTACGTATTCTAAGCAGCTCACCCTCTGCTTTGCTTTTTTCTCCGACACTTTCGTTTCTTTCGTTTGTAATCTTAGAAATGTATGCGATAACATCATCGCGGTTAAATCCACCTATGAAACGTTTTCTAAAATATGCTACTTCACCCTTCATCGCCGTTCTCCTCACTATTATTATTTGTTCCGTTGTTGTCTGTTTGATTGTCGTTTTGCGGGTCATCCGGATCGTAATCTTCGTCTTCTACTTGTATAATATCCTCGAGTGTTAACTCGCCTTCGCATCTGACTGTATTTTCTCTGTCCCAATTATAACCTATTTCTTCAAAATCTGCATCTGTTTTTAAAAAAGCAAACTCTAATCCCTCTATTACACACATTGCAACGTCAATATGATAATAATCGCCGTCTAAAGCAACAATATTCCATGCATGAACCCAAGAGTCAAAGCTACCCAGTACAACAATTGAGTTAAACCCAAGCTCGTCACATAAGGCTTTGAACGCCATAGCAAAACCTTCACCCACTGCATTTCCTTGAACTAATGCGCCAAAAGCTGTTGCTGCAAGGTTTTGAGCACCATGTACGCTTATTGCATTAGCAGCACCAATATCAAACGAGGTTGATGCCATTAGATTTTCAACCAGAGATAAAAGAATCTCAGCATCAGTGTCGCCAACTGCACGCTCGGCATTTCGTCTCACGTATAAGGCTAGATTTTCTGCAAATAATTGCATCATATCCGCACCTTCTATGTAAATAAACTTTATTTCATAAATCCTGTCAATACCTTCCTCAGGAAACATTTCTACTGTTACAAACGGCAGCATAACTATACTTCTTGGATTTTGATAATAAATATCTGTGATTAACTCGATAATTGATTCTCTGGTAAGCCCCATTCTTGTTCGTATAATCGCTTCTTCTTTGTGCTGGCTCATAATTTGCTGTAATTGTGTCATCATATATCGCCGTGTTATAGCATTTACTATCGAATCAATTTGTTCCTTACTTCGGCTAAACTCGATTTCTATATCAACCTCAAAGTATGCGACAATTCTTGTTGCATTTATTTGTATATCTGCAACAGCATACGCTCCAATCGGATCTTCATTTTTGAGATTTATTGCGATCTCATTTAATACGTCCTGGACGTTTTCTCCATCGTAACTATAATAGTTAATTGTAGTTGTTGCTTCATGTTCCATAATCAGTTGAAGCAACAGCTCTCTAAACTCCTCCGCATCAGCAATAGTTATAATTATGGGATCGTCAGGAGGTCTTACATAAGGTTCAGTTTCATGCGGTGTAATAAACTCGACATAATCCTCAAGTAAGTTATCACAACCAACAGAAGCTATTAAAATTAATAATAGTATCGGTAAAATTATCTTTTTCAATCTTCAATTATCTCCAGTGACAACTGTTTTTCACCTTTATCTTCTGACTTAACTAACGCACCTGCTGCCGGGATTGAACGCACTCTGTAACGAGCCGGGGTTTGTATAAACGTCTGTTCAAGAGTTATTGCTTTTATCATTTTGCGATTTTTCTTTAATGACAAAACCTGAACACCTTGAGTGCTTCGAGTAGTTTTTGGTGCCATTAGTGATGTGTTAAATATTACTGCTCTTTCATCACTTGAAAATACTACAACTTCAATATCGTTTGTTATCGGTAATATTGTGCAAACAGGGGCTTTGTCCGAATATGCACCTGTGAGTTTTTTGCGGTTTAACTTCGTTGCATAAGCTGATAATTCAACTCTTGCAGCTTTTCCATTTTCAAAAAAGAATAATATATGACCTGTATAATCAGCAGGGTCAAGCAAAAATATAACATTTTCGCCCTCATCCATTTCTAATGCTGTTGGTAAATATGTACCTAAGTTAGAGGCTTTTGTGTCGGCAAAATCATGTATTCTCGCTTTGTAAACCTGTTGTTTATCAGTGAAAATGAGCAAATCGTTTTTATTCGACGATTCGAACGCTATAAACGGACCGTCGGACTCTTTGTATTTATGCTCACCACCCATTCTGAGAGAAAGCGGTGTAATTTTCTTAAAATATCCTTCGTGGGACATGAAAATATTTACAGGATAATCTTCAACCTGTTCATCTGTGTCGTATTCTTCAATTTCATCCTCGTAGATTATTTGTGTTTTTCGTTCCTCACCGTATTTATTTATAACATCCTTAAGCTCACGAACAATAATTGAGTTAATGCGGCGGTTTGATTTAAGAGTTGCATCAAGGTCTTCTATCTCTTTTTCAATATCACTTGTTTCTTCTGTACGTTTGAGAATATACTCACGATTTATATTTCTTAGCCGGATTTCGGCAACATACTCAGCTTGTTTTTCGTCAATTCCAAAACCAATCATAAGATTTGGCACAACTTC
>JAITFS010000189.1 GCA_031281195.1 Oscillospiraceae bacterium | reverse complement strand
CCATGCTCAGAGTTTCGGCGCTCCGCCATCCATGGCTACGCTTTCCGAGACCATATAAGAATATTATTACAATCCTACTCTTTCATCATTATTAATTATTAACTATTAATTATTAATTTTATTTCTTTCTAATATGGATGTGGGAGCGGTCTTTTGATTTTAGTTTTACTTCCTCCGGTTTGAAGCCGTCGAGGAGGTCTACTTCTTCACTTTTTTCTTCTACTCCGACTGCTTCACCGGCAGCTCCTACAAAACCACCTGCTGCTTCTGCACCGGTTTCATCTACAGGTAAGTTATTCCTTACCTGTTTTACTATGCCAATTCCACCTCTTGGTGCAGCTACAGAAGCTGACACTGTGACTGCGGCTGCGTTTATTGCGCCGAGCTTTTCAAGCTCTGCATTTTTGTTTTCCAACTCTGCTCCAAGCTTCATTAACACCGGTGATGTTATAATAACACTCACTCCGGTTTCTGATAAGTCCTCTAAAACAATATCACCAATACTAAGCTCTGTATCGACTACCACTTCCGCCAGCTCAAGCATGGCTTTTTGTATTCTAAACTTAGGTATTTCTCCATCTGTGCGGACAGATATAACAGGAACATCAGGAAACTTTGTACGCACTGTGGTAGTAAGCACTCTGAGTGGTTCTATCATTTCCTTCTCTGCATATTCGTACCCTTTATTGCACTTATTTCCCTCAATAATCATAGTTGACCCTGTGCCTATAACAGAGAGTAAGCACGACTTAGAGCAATTAATACAATACAACTTCTTCATACACCTATTATCCTCTTGTTATTCAAGCCTAAGCTCTACAATACTATCAGGAGCGATACTTCCCGGAAAGTCTACTGATATACATTTTACCTCTGTAGAACGTATTATATCATACGTCTCTGAGAATTTTTCAGAACCATCAACCAGTAGCCTTACTTTAACGTTTTCGCGTGTGTTATTTATACGAAAGTTAATAATTGTATCTGAGTGTAACGTATCTGCATCAAGGTATTGCGGAACTACCGTAAGGACTTCCTTACTTTTGCTTATCTCTATCAATCTACGTTCTCTGTGTGAGTACCTTGCCGCTGCCTTACCTGCTAATTCACCACTTAGCGAGATATAATCAACCATATCATATATGTGTAGAGCGTTTCCGCAACAGAATATTCCATCGACTAAGGTCATATAATTTTGATCACATTTTGGCCCGTTGGTTAATGCGTCCATTGGCACATTTAGCGTCCTAACTAACGAGTTTTCGGGTATAAGACCAGCAGAAACTATTAAACCATCGCAATTTACCATGTTTTCTGTGCCTTTTATTAGCTTTTGCACCTTGTCTACCCGTGCAAGCTCAACCGAGTGTAACCTAGCGGTACCAAAGGTTCTGGTCACTGTATGGTTAAAATGTATTGGTATATCCGGGTCGTACAGATATTTTGATACATTTCGTAAAGAACCTCGTGGAACGCTACCGGGTTCATAAGCTCCAAGCACTTTTGCCCCTTCTATAGACAGCCTATATGCTACAGTCATACCTATATCACAGCTTCCAAGCATTATAACTCTGCTCATAGGTAGCTGTCCCATTATGTTTATATAATATTGTGCAGTTCCTGCTGTCATAACTCCGGAAGGTTTTGAACCCTGTATATTTGCATCTCTTGCAGTACGTTCCTTGCACCCGGTAGCAATGATTATAGTGCCTGCTTCTACAACAAGAACTCCATGACTATTTATTATGGTCATTTGATAACCGTTTGTAACACTGACTATTTTTGTCACTGTTGTTTGTAACATAACTATAGTATTTGTTTGTTCAAGAGCCTCAATATCTTTGAATGCATATTCGGGTCCTGTGAGCTGTTTCTCATATCTTACGATACCGAAATCGTCTTGGACACATTGTTTTAGTATTCCTCCGAGCCTTGCAGCACTATCAATAAGTAAAACTGATGCTCCTTCTTCTGATGCTGAGAGAGCAGCAGCAAGCCCGGCAGGTCCTCCGCCAATGATTGCAACTCCAAATCTGTTACCTACCAAGCTTGTCACCTCCCTTTCTGTCGTTTTAGAGCTTCTGTAAGCTCACCAACAGCAGATGAGCGTTTACGTTTAGTTTTTTCTACTACGTTTTCAACATCGTTGCCGGAGGATTGAGATAGCGAGGATTCTTCTTTCTTTTGAAGCAGCATCTTTGTACTACCAAGCAAAACCTCGCTTTTGCTACCGCTTTTTCGCACATTTTGAGGGTTTAACCTCTTTTCTGCTACTAAAACGCTCAGAACCTGTGGTGTACAGCTTCCGCCCTGGCAACACCCTGTTCCGGTACGTGCACGTCTTTTTATACCATCAAGTGAGTTGCAGCGTACATTTCGTCTGAGTGCATCAAGGACTTCCCCTTTGCTTATCTGCTCACAACTGCATATAACAACTCCGTAATCCGGTATTCTTTCTATTAATTCTGCAAGCTCTTGATTGCTTTTATCTTTTATCTTTTGTGTAGGCAGACGTATAGGGTTAAACTCGTCGTTTCGCTTTAGTACATTTTTACCACCGAACATGTTAACAATCATATCCGCTACATCCGTTGCAATTGCTGGTGCTGCTGTAAGACCCGGAGTTTGGATTCCGGCTGCGTGAATAATGTTTTGTGTAAAATGACCATGCTGTATAATGAAGTCTTCCTCGTAAGTTGCTGCTTGAACTCCTGAAAAATAGTTTATAATTTTGTCTTCTGTTAATTCTGAGCAGACTTTTGACAGCTCGGAAAAAATACCTGTTTTATTAAAATCAAAAGTTGTAAAGTCCTCTTTATATGGTATTTCTACCTCATCCGGTCCGACTAATACTTTATTATAAACTGTTCGTGTGAATCCACCAACAATGTTTTTTCTTTTCTTTTTCTTAAAAAGGGTTTTTCTAGGGGTTACAACAGAGCGAACTAGGATATTTGCATCTTTTTTATCTGCGACCAGAATTGTTCCTTTACGTGGATGTATAGAGAAAAAGCGGTCTTCTGCCATTTCTGCTATTGTATCGCTAAAAGCTCCCGCTGCATTAACAACGATTTTTGGTGTCATTGTTCCTCGATTTGTTTTTACACTGGTTATCTCTCCGTTTTCAACAGTCATGGACTGCACCATAGTATCAAAAGAAATTTGCACACCGTTTTGTACAGCATTTTCAGCATAGGCAATGGTTAGATCAAACGGGTTTATAATAGCTGTATCGGTAAATAATAATGCTGAGCTAATGCCTGAGCTTAATTCCGGCTCTCTTTTATACAGTTCATCACCGCTTATGACCCTGACATTCTTAAATCCTGCCCATTTCCAGAAAAGTAGCGATAAATATATCAGCGGATCCCATAATAATCGCGTAAAACACAGGATTTGACCGCATTTTTCGTACTTTACACCTAGTTCATTACAAATATCGGGATACATTTTGTTCCCAAGCTTGTTGTATTTGTGTCTTAATGTTCCTTTTTTAAGGTCAACACCTGCGTGGATAATGCCCGTGTTTCTCCCTGATGCATGTATTGCAAGGTCATGCTCTTTTTCAACGAGTAGGATATTTAGCCTGTATCGGGACAGCTCACGCGCTATAGCACAGCCAATAATCCCGCCGCCTATTATAAGCACGTCGGGTTCTTCATACTGGAGCCTGCTGTCCGCTACGCTTGGTTTTCTGATATTAGCGTGCTTTGTTGTTGTGCAGGTTATATCGTTGACAACACCGATATACGGGTTTTCAAAGGCTGCCAAATTCCCTGCGAAAACTACATCGTTGTATCGTTCCAGCTCACCTGAAAGGGTTACTACATCGTTTTCGACATCGGCTTCAACGCATCCCTCGTAGAGTTTATATAGTTTTTTATTAAGCTTACTAAGGTATGACATATAACTATCACCTACCGGCGATTATATCATAGTTTCAGTTGGTTTCGCAAGTTAAATAGGTGTAGAGGACACGAAAGTGTCCTCTACACCTATGAAGAATATTTACATGTTATACGGTGCGACCTCAAGCTGTCTTTCAGACAGTTAGCTGCCTTTCCCTGCACCGATCATGCCGTTGTTCGTACCACTGTATAGTGTTTTTCATTTACTAAGTATTAATATTATGCTATAATAAAAAAAGATAATCTGAAAAATATTACAGTTATGGTGAAACATGAAAAAATTAAAGTTATACCTTGATACTAGTGTTATTGGTTATCTTGATGAGAAATCAAGTCCAAAAGAAATGTCAGACACACTTATTTTGTGGCAAAAAATCAAAGCAGGAATTTTTGATGTTATAATTTCAAGAATAACACTTGATGAGATTAATAACATCAAAGATAAAGACAAAATTAATACACTCTTATCATATCTTTCAGAGATAACATTTGAAACTATTGAGTTTAATGATGAAGTATTAAGGATTGCTGAGCTTGTCAAGGATAGTGGGCTTTTAATATCTGATAAACATAGAAATGATCGACTTCATATTGGATTTGCTATTGTTTGTGGTGCTAATGTGCTTGCTTCAATGAATTTTCGACATCTTACAAATATTAGAACAATCGAAGGTGTGCGAAAGATAACTATTTCTGAGGGATATGGTTATATAGAAATTATGCCACCGGTTATGCTCATAGAGGGGGTTGAATAACATGTTAATGGATGAACTTAGAAAAAACAGAGAAAAAAATTCACTTGATACTATTGGTATGACATCAGATGAATTAAATACATATTACAGGAATGGTTCAGATAATGTGTTAAGAAAAATTGAAGAAAAACGTAACTCTAATGTCATAATGGTAGCAGATAAATCAATACAGTACAGCTCTACATAAATTAACCGAGCTATCATAAACTATCATAACGCCGTAGAGGACACGAAAGTGTCCTCTACGGTTTTGAAGAAAATTCGCATATTGTACGGTGTGATAGCATGCGACTGCTTAAACATGCTATCTTTTTAACACCGTTCATGCCGTGTGTTTGGGTATTTGCAAGTTTATTGTGCTATGCCGGTACCCAGCGACCTGATGCGTCTACAACATGTCCGTTGATTGTTGTGGAGACTACCATTGCACCGTTTGCACCGAGATAGTACCATGAACCATAATGCTCTACCCATGTGTTGGTTACCATTGCACCACCTGCGCCGAGGTAGTACCATAAGCCACCATGTAGTACCCATGTGTTAGTTACCATTGCACCGCCTGCACCGACGTAGTACCAATCTGTACCATGGAGTATCCATGCGTTTGACAGCATAATACCGTTGTCGTCAAGGAAGTACCATTTACCATCGATTGAGCAGAGATGCCAGTCAGTTTTTCTTTCACCGTTTGCACTGATGTATACCCAACCGCTTGAACCCAGTACCCAACCGGTTTGTGGTGCAGGAGGAGCTGGTGGAGGTGTACCGCCACCGCCGCCGCCGCCGCCACCGCCGCCGCCGTTTCCTGGATCATCTTCACATTCGCATGGACATTCTTCACACTCTTCGCAGAGATTTGCGCAACAGCATGTGCAATCGTCTACTAACATTTCACAACCGCAATCGCAATCTTCGGGATCATCAATGATGGTTAAACCAACTGCAAAGACTGCTTTAACCGTTGTTGGAATGAAAGGTGCATCAAGTGCGTCTACAATACCACCAACACAATTGTCGTTTTTACATTCACCTGTTTCATCAGGACAATCTTGACATTCGTATGCCCATGTATCAAAGTCAGAGCCTGTGTAATTCACAAAGAGATCATAATCCCAATCATCATCATCAATCATCTTATTAAGATCCCAAGGTGAAGTACCTGTTGGTTCAATCATTCTGAATAGAACAACATCTGAATCTTGCTTTGCAACAAATGGCATGACTCTAACGTTTACGTTAGCAGTACCAAGACTGAAAATCAGACCACTGTTGTCAATTGTTCCAGTTATTACGGTAAAGCTACCAACTTCAATGACACCTGAGTTTACAAGATCTGAATTGTTTCTCAGTAGCAGCTCATTGTATACAACAATTGTACCATCATTTTCAAGAAGATTACCTGTATCATTTAAAGTAATATTTTGCGCTCCTAACCATGCATCTTCATCATTTTTAAGGGTTGCTGTATTTGACATATTTATGCTACCCATAACGTAGATTGCACCTTCGTTAGCAAGTTTTCCTTTATTTGACATATTTATGTTGCCACCAACAAAGACTATACCTTCGTTAACTAAATCTCCTGCTGCTAACTGGTTATCACCGTCGACGCTAATAACAAGATTGCCCGTTACATCAATTATTCCGTCATTTGTTGATGATGGTGGTGGTGATGCACTAACGGAGTAGTTAAATGTGTAGTTTCCAACTACATTCAAAAACTCTTCGTTTGCAATTTTTCCATCAGTAACAGTCAGTCCACCATTTGCATTAAGAGTACCTTCGTTTTCGATCAATGCAAGAGCAGCGTTTAATCTGAGTAGTCCACTGACATTAACTACAGAACCCTCACCGATGGTGATTGATTTACCAAGAAGATCAAAGGCTTTGTTTATGTTTAATGTGCTACCTGCTACATCATTGTTTATCGCATCAAGGGTAATATTACCGGTGATATTTGCAGGTGGTGCATTTACTACATTAACTACCGCACCGTTTCTGATGATCAGGTTATTTGCGACAGCTCCACCGAGATTAAACGTACCGTTGTTCATTATAGTTAAATCACTTCCTGACATAGCTGGGGTAATTGTAACTGTATTGCCGTTTAATCTGATGAACTTTTCACCTGCTCCCACAGCAATTGCTACTGTTCCAGGTATAGTTATATCAGCACCGATGTTGATAACCATAGAAACATCTCTTTGTAGTAGTTCACGTAGTGTATTTGCATCCATAGCTGTTGTTGCTGTTGGTAGAATGTCGAAACGTGCATTTGTATTTAAATCGACTTCGAGGTCATTAGTTTCTTTGGTGATAAAGCTATCATGTATTTTAATTTCCATTGGAGTGAAACCAATGGCTCCAGCAGCAAACACATCATTATCACCCGATTTATTTCTAATCGTAATAGTGAAATTATCTGAACCTTCGCTACCATTTGCTATAGCTACTAAGTTAGCCGGTAGGTTGTTTAATGCAAACCAGCCAGAGACATCTTCATTGACCAAATCATCTTCTAGTACAGTACCGACCATGGTAATTGTCAAGACGACAGGCGTTGCCAGTTTTGAGCCAACTTCACCGCTTACCACTGCATTGGAGACTGTAGCAGATGGCTCACTAATTCTAAAGAAAGAGTTCGGGTTTTTGGCTACGTCGAGAGCTGCATTTGACGTCTTTAAATTAATAGCTGGAATCTTGATTTCCATTACCATGTCTTTTGTAGTTTTCGCTTCCGGTATTCCTACGAATTTGATCGTAATCGTTTTGTCACCTATTGCCGCATCTACAGCAAAAGCTTCAATACCATCTGGTATATCATCGAACCAACCAGCGATATTATTAGCATTACCCATACCTGTTACATTTCCCACTTCCTCGTCGGGCCCTAGTTGTATGACTATTGTAAATGGGTCTAGATCTTCATAATAGGAGTCCTCGGTACCGGGGAGCGGTACTTCTACGAAGCCTATTACAGCTGCGGGAGATGAAATATGTGCTGCCGGCGTACTCAACACAGTATAAGTTAATTGTATTCTTAAGCTTGCTCCATCGTGACCTACTTGTGATGTGATATTTGATGTTCTTAAGAAGTTACCTGCTTGTCCAAGCTCCCTTATTATAGCGAATGTTGTTAGGTTCGTTCCATTAAACGTCTTACCATCTAACGCTGTGAGAGTAAACTCAAATACAGCTTGAGTACCTGTGTAGTTGAATTGTGATTGCTGAGCGTTCCAAACAGTACCGGAGACCCAGCCTCTTTGAGCGACAGCGTAGTTGGCATTAGCAAGTAAGCTAGGTTCAGTTATTACTGCACCGCGCACCGGTTGAGCAATCTCAGTAATGCTTCCAAGCTCAGCTAAGTTAATGATAGCCCCAGCTCCTGTTTGAGCAGCTTTTATATCATAGGTAAATGTGACCGTCAGATTGGATCTTGCAGTAGTACCATCAACGCCTGGAAATGCCTTAACAGTAGCATTAGTAAATCCTGTATTTAAGTCGTTTTCACCTATTCCAACAAATGTATACCCGGGACTTGCGAGAAGTACGATGGTATATACAGCACTTCCGGTTGCATTAAATCTATTGTTTGTAACGCCTGCTGTCCAACCCGCACTAGTTTGCGTCCATCCAGCATGAGATCCAAATCTAGGTGCTGCAAGATTATCAGTAAGTCTAGTCGCACCAGCAACAGGAATAATACTTAAATCTGATGTGCCAGGACCTGTCAGCCTAGCTACTGAGTTTACGTTATCACCCAAGGTGTAGGTGAGGGTAATAACAACTTTAGAAGGATCTTCGTATTGTTTTGCAGGAAAACCACTATCAGGGATATCCTCCCCTACGTTTTGTACGTCCACATCAATAGTAACTGGGCCATTAACAAAGTGTGTTGCAGCCCAGGCATCATCGAAGTGGTTACTGGTCTCGTCTTTAAAAGTGTCACCGTCGTTTTTTGCTTCAATTACAATTTCATATACAGCCGTAGCACCAAGCGTAAAGTGAAGGTCACCATTTGGTCGTTCAATAACGCCACTTTTCCACCCCTCATTAGCTATTTTCGCTACATCATTACCAGCTGTAGTAAGTGCCAATGCAGGGTTTTGTGTTATTTTCGCATTTTTGAAAGATTCGTTACCACTATCACTAGCATCTGTTCGTAAGTCCTTTTTAACAGCAGGAGTTGCATCAATGATGTCAGTTTCCAGCACATCTGACGCCAGTGCCATCATTGGCACAAATGATAATAGCATACATACTGCCAGTGTTGATGCTAAAACTTTTTTTATAATTTGTTTCAAAATATTTTCCTCCGTATTTTTTTTTGTTATTTTTTGTGTTTTCTTCTTTTCGTGTCCTCTTTCATTGCTTTGTTTCGCAATGACGCATGTGGAAAGTGTCTTTTGCGCAACGCGATTTAACTAGTATTCATAAACTCCTTCTGCTCCTTTTTTAGTATTTTTATATTTCTACCAAATAAGGAAGTCCCCTTTTGCCGTGGGTTAAACGACATTTTGTCGTTTAACCTGCGGCTTTTCGAGGACACAAAAGTGCTGTGTACGCCCTAAGTGCATGAACACTCTTTGAGTGTTGGCACTGTACATACACAGCTTAAATACCAATTATTTTAGTCATTCTTACTTAAAATACACTTTGCACTTGCTTCAAAATATGCTAAAATTTTTCTTGCATAATTTGAAAATATGTTGTATAATAAGTTTTGGTATAGCAGCAGCTATTGTGTATGTGGGCTTCTTCCACATGTGCAGGTTGGGGGAGGATGCTAGCCTTCTCCAACTGCCACCGATAAATCGGTTAACACCTTCGATACCTTACTATAGCATTATAAATGCTTTTTTTTTGTTTTGCAAGCCTTTTTTGAAAATATTTTAAAAATATTTTATTTTTATCGGTTTTTCGTGTATAATAATACGTTTAATCGTTTGAATCTCTGTGCTTTCCTGCTTTTGTTGCCGTGGTGAGAGTGAATACTATTTCACTCTCGCCTTCCGGTCTTGGTAGAATATAAAAATGCTGTGTCTGCCCTTCATGTCTAAACACTCTTTTAGTGTTAGCACATTACATGCTCTTTCGGCATGTTACATACACAGCGTTATACCAAGTCTTCATTTTTCTTGCTTAAAATACGTTCTTACATCTGTTCTTAATTATGTGATAAAGTTGCCTTGCACGAGATGAGAAGTTGTTGTATAATAAGCGATGGTATAGCGGTAGCTATTGTGTATGTGGGTGATTCACATATGCAGGTTGGGGGAGGTTCCTGGCCTTCTCCAACTGCCACCGAATAAATCGGTTAGCACTTTTGATACCTTTACATAGCATTATAAATGCTTTTTTTTCATTTTGCAAGCTATTTTTTGAAAATATTTTTTTTAGGCTAATTAATAGTTTATAAAACGACACATAAATATGCTGTTTTAATAGTGTTCCGAGCACATTATATAGTTATAAAAAACATTAATAATATTTTTATATGGTCTCGGAAAGCGGAGCCATGGATGGCATAGCGAACGTTGTTCGCATTGGAAGAATGCTATGCATTCTTCATAATGGCTCGCGTAGCGAGACTATGAGCATGGAAGCTCAGCGTTTCGGAAAAGAGACTATCATAAGAATATTATTAATTAGCACAAAGGTGAGTGTGTTTTTCTTGACCTTGGGTGGTAGTTTTGTTACAATATTTTCACCGTGTTGAAAGGAACTATTCAAAATGAAGTATCAGTATGAACTTATTGGAAAAAAAATTCAAAGCCTTAAGGGTGGCGTTATTATGGACGTGACCTCTCCCGAGCAGGCGAAAATCGCAGAAGACGCAGGAGCCTCTGCTGTTATGGCACTCGAGCGTGTACCTGCTGATATTCGCGCTGTTGGTGGGGTATCCAGAATGAGTGATCCTAAAATAATAAAACAAATTCAAAAATGCGTAAAAATACCGGTTATGGCAAAGGTGCGAATAGGTCATTTTGTCGAAGCGGAAATCCTTGAGGCACTTGGAGTTGACTGTATTGACGAAAGCGAGGTTTTAACCCCTGCTGATGACAAATATCATGTTGATAAACGTATGTTTTCTACACCATTTGTATGCGGTGCAACTGATTTAGGTGAAGCGCTCCGCAGAATCGACGAGGGTGCGGTGATGATTCGCACAAAAGGTGAAGCCGGCACAGGTGATATAATTCAAGCTGTACGACATATAAGAACAATCACCGGCGAAATCAGAATGATTCAAGCCGCCCGCGAGGATGAATTGTACCAAAAAGCAAAGGATTTACAAGTTTCATACAATCTTGTTAAATATGTTTACGAAAACGGAGCATTACCTGTCTTAAACTTCTCAGCCGGTGGTGTTGCAACCCCTGCCGATGCTGTGCTAATGATGAAGCTTGGTGCTCAAGGTGTATTTGTCGGCTCGGGCATTTTCAAATCCGGCGACCCTAAAAAACGAGCAACTGCAATAGTAAAAGCAGTAGCAAACTATGAAGACAGTAAGCTACTTGCCGAATTATCTGAGGATTTGGGTGAAGCAATGGTAGGTATAAACGAGAGCGAAATTGAAATTTTAATGGCAAAGAGATAATGGAACTCTACAGGCTTTGGTGTTCGACGAGGGAGGCGTAAATGCCTCCTTTGGCTATTAGCTCCTCGTGGTTGCCGTATTCCGCTATTTTGCCGTCCTGTAGTGCAATTATGAGGTCGGCTTTTCTTATTGTTGATAAACGGTGCGCTATTACAATAATAGTTCTTTGACCGATGATTTTGCTTATGGCTTTTTGAATCTCCCGCTCGGTTTCAGTATCTACCGCCGATGTTGCTTCATCAAGAAGTAAAATCGGACTGTTGCGTAATACCGAGCGTGCGATTGCAAGGCGTTGCTTTTGTCCGCCGCTCAGACGAACTCCACGCTCACCGATAACAGTTTCGTATTTATCGGGTAAGGTTTCGATAAACTCATCAACACAAGCAATTCTTGCAGCTTCTTCTATTTGCTCCGCTGTTGCGCTTGCAGTACCGTAAGAAATGTTTTCACCAATTGTACCGTTAAACAAAAATACATCTTGCAAAACCAGGCTTAACTGATTGCGTAGGCTCTCGAGGGTCATATCCTTGATATCTATTCCATCCATGCGGATTGAACCTTCTGTTGGGTCGTAAAATCGTGCAATAAGCCCCGATATTGTGGTTTTGCCAACACCTGTCGGTCCGACAAGAGCTATCATCTGTCCTGCTTTTGCTTCAAAACTGATGTTCTCCAGAACCTCAATATCATCCTGATATGCAAACGAAACATTATCAAACTCTATCTGTCCGCTTAATCTGCCAACTGTTATTGCATCCGGGCTGTCTTTTATTTCCGGCTCAATGTCGAGTATTTCAAACACACGTTCTGTACCTGCCAGTGCCTGCTGTATATCCTCAACAATTCTTGTGAGAGTGGCAATTGGTGCGTAAAACAAGTTTAAGTACAACAAGTATGCTACAACATCTGCGATGTTGAGCTGTGTTTGCATTGCTATTATCGGACCTGCTATTAAAACTATGACTGTGCCAAGTACAGTAATAAATGCAACCGACGGATGCAAAACACCGACAAAAAAGAGTGCTTTTATCAGCATCGTCACATGCTGAGTCGATTTTTCCCGTACCTTTTTTGATTCGTATTCTTGTTTATTAAAAACCTGGATTTCTTTTATCCCTGAGAAATTATCCTGCAAAACAGCGTTTAACTCGGCAATACGTTCTTGACCTTTTTTAAAATATTTACGCATAAGCCTTGGAAGCATTGATACCAAAGCAATAAAAGGTATTGGTATACATACTAAAAGCGCAAGAATCGGATTTATTGTAAATAGTATTATCAGCACACCAATTATGGTCAACGCACTGGTTGTAACCTCCGGCAACGCGTGTGCGACAAGGTTTTCAAAGGTGCTTGTATCGTTGATAACACGCGACATAAGCTGCCCTGTTTGTTTGTCGTGATAGTAGCTCATGGATAATTTCTGCAAATGGTCATATACTATGCACCGCACCCTGTTTACCATGTTCCACGATGCTATATGTGACAAATAACTGTTAAAAAACTGGCATATTCCACGCACTGCAAAACAAGCCAGCAGTATTAATGCCAGCGTGATGATTTCATTTATACCTGCTTCTAAATTGCCGCTCTCCATTATCGCTATAATTCGCCTTGTGATTTCAGGCGCAACAAGGTTTACTGCTGTTATAATTAACAGTGCAACTGTAGCAATTATAAATAAATGCGCCCAAGGCCCCGCATATCTAAATAAACGTATTAGCTTCTTCATTATGAATTACCCTACGTGTGCTTGCGCTCGGTATACTGTATTTAACACATATACCTCCAATGCGAACAAAGTTCGCTATGCACACTCTTTCATTCATTAACCACGCAACCTTTCGAGTTCCTTGCGGGCTTTGGTGAAATCGAAGTTATTTATTAATTCTGCCAGATGCTCTGTTCCCGGAATTGTTTTTATTTCGTCGAGCATATTTTCACATTCGGGACTTCTATCCTTTAGCATTGGTTCAAGCTTATCGAATATTTCTTTAATCTCATCATCGTCTAATGATTTGACCGGTTTAACCGTCATTTTGTTTTTCTCATCTGATATAAGAGGTTTTAGCCTTTTTAACACCTTGCTTAACTCAGTTTTTAACTTCTTTTTATCTTTTTCTGCTATCAGCGAAATCCCGTCACCGGCAGAAATCAATAATAACCCGTCAGATAAGGTTTCTTCAATTTTCTTAGCTATAGCTTGCAAATCTGGTTCTTCAATCTGCCCTGAATTACTCTTCATTGTGTGAGCCATTCTATGAGCCTTTTTTATATCACCACTATCAAGAGTATTTATAAAATCCTCGTAAAAGTTTTCATTATTATTGGCAAACAATATTTGCAGACGTTTCTTAGTTTTAGCTTCATCTTCAGCTTGATGCTTTAGGCTAATACTTGTATAGTCCTCAACTGCCAAAAACTGCACAAGAGTACGCCATAATTGCTGTGAAGTGAACGGTTTTCCTAAGCATGATACCATCCCTGCCTGTCTATATATTTCTAAATCATTTGAGAGTACATTTGCAGTTATTGCAACTATTGGCGTTTTTACACCTAAGCTGATGATTTTTTCGGTGGCTTCAAGCCCATCCATTACAGGCATGTGTATATCCATCATTATCAAATCAAATGGTTTCTGATTGCTCATCTGCCTGCTGGTAACAAGATTTACTCCCTCTTTGCCATTATTAGCAACAACGAATTTTAAACCAACCCGCGATAAATGATCACATATAACCTGCTGATTTAAGCTATTATCCTCACATATCAGCACCTCGCCGACAAACTTTGGTTTTTCTATATCACTAAATGTTACATTGTTTGATGTAAGAGATAATTCGCTATCATCAATATAATTAAACTTTATATCGAAGAAAAATCTGCTGCCTACACCAACAACACTTTCTACGTGTAATGTACCACCCATTAGCTCGATTATGTTTTTTGTTATTGTCAGACCGAGTCCTGTTCCGCCAAACTTACGTGTAACAGAGTCGTCAGCTTGAATAAACGGGTCAAATATTTTCGCTATATGCTCGGATGTCATTCCAATTCCACTGTCCTTAACTTCAAAATGAACAGTTACATCCTTTTCAGTAGAGTCCTTAATTGATGCCATCATCTTAACAGTGCCGGTGTTTGTAAACTTTATACTGTTTGAGAGTAGGTTCATAAGAGCTTGCCGCAGCCGCACAGGGTCGCCACGTAGCTTTCTGCTAAGTGAAGGCTCGGCATAAGTATAAAGTGCTATACCTTTTTCTTCCGCTTGTGATTTGACAATTGTTTGGCAATTTTTCAAAATTGTTTGCAAATCAAATGGTATTTCCTCAAGGATTACCTTACCTGCTTCAACTTTTGTAATGTCTAACACATCACTGATAATTTTTAGAAGCCACTCTGCACTATCATGGATTTTTGATAAATAATCCCTTGTTTTCGACGGCATTTCACCATATTGAGCAAGCTCTGCAAAACCAAGAATACTGTTCATAGGTGTTCTTATTTCATGGCTCATATTCGCGAGAAATATAGATTTTGCATCATTTGCCGATTCTGCCGCACTTAGTGCCTTACTAAGCTCCTCACGTGCTTCCTCAAGCTCTTTTATATATTGTTTTTCTTTTACTATTGTAGCATCCTCAAATTCTTTTTTCTGTCTTGTCATTTCAAACAGCTCTGAGGTCATACGTTTTAGTCTGATTTCTATAAACTTTGAAAAGTAAATTGCTATCAAAATACATGCGGCGACAACAATTACTGTCGCAATTATTCCAACATAAATTGCTCTATATATTGTGTTTGAATCTTCATCTGTATTGTAAGCAATTGCTAAAATTCCAATAACATTTCCATCACTGTCAATAAGTGGTGAGTAAGTTGTAAGAAGGGTCGCGCCAAGAATCGATATAAAACCGGTGTAACGCTCTCCACTATTTACTATATCTAAAATATACTCATCAAGCTCTGAACCAATGGCATATTCGCCATTTTCTTCTTTTAATGTTGTCGAAATTCGTTTGCCGTCGAGAAATACCGATGCTTCACAACCTGTTAAATTCTGTAATTTATAAACAAAATCTTGAGTATCAAATCTATGACCGATTGAAACAATAGCAATAAAATCACCGTCGTTATTATAGACCGGTGCTCCTGCAAATGCTCCTATATTTACTATTACCCGCCCGATAATTAATGACTCTTGGATACGTTCCTCCATCGCAGCTTTAATATGTATCATGTCAGAGATATTATCGCCATACGCATCCGGCTGGTGGGTTCTTGCTATAACAGTTCCGTTGGTTTCCGTAACCATTATTGCGTCAACATGTGCAATATTCTGAAACTCGTTTGCCAGATATAATATTCTATAACGGTTTTCTTCTTCAATTGCATCTATTAACTCAACATTGTTTGATATTGCTATTACGGCTGTACGTGCGTTATTTAACATTGTATTTATTTCGTTATGTGCCAGAGTGTCTGCAATATCAACTCTTTTGCGTATATTTTCATTCATTTCATTGCTAAAAATCAGAATTGAGGAAATAAGTACGATGGCACAAGCTCCCACCGCAAGTATTATCATTGGTATGAAAATACTTCTTCTAACTTTCATATCAGACTGTTACCCCAAGCTTCATATAGTTTTATTTTTTGAGTACACTCTGCCTCTGATTTTCCGTTTGCTAAGATATATACCTTTACCTTCGGTTCAGTTCCTGACGGGCGAACTATGATTGCCGTACCGTCTTTTGTGCCATATCGTAAAACATTCGAACCTTTAAGCTCAATTTCTGTTATTTTGCCTGTTTCTACATCAATCTCTGTGCCGTCCTGATAATCACGTCTCATAATAACAGGAACACCCGCTATTTCTTCCGGTGGTGATTCTCTAAGGTTTTCCATCAGTTTTCTCATTTTGTGTATACCATCAAGCCCCGGCATAACAAGGTTCATCGTAAGCTCTGCGTAATCGCCGTATTTTTCATAAAGCTTCATAAGTGCATCATGTAAGGTCATTCCCTGCCCTGCATACCACGCTGCCATTTCTGCCAGCAGCATGGATGCTGTTACGGCATCCTTATCACGCACAAAGTCGCCAATCATATAACCATAACTTTCTTCGTAAGAATAAATAACATTGTTAGTGCCGTTTGCTTCGAGTTCGTTTTTCTTTTCTGCCATAAACTTAAAGCCTGTAAACGTATCATAGCAAGCAAGTCTGTTTTTCTCGGCAATTGTACGAGCCATTTCTGTTGTAACGAGTGATTTTAGCGTTGCCGGCTTTGGCGGCATTGTTCCTGCTCTGTTTTTTGCTCCGATGATATAGTCGAGCAGTAATACGCCCGTTTGGTTACCCGATAAAGTGATGTACTTATCTTGCAGTCGCACCATAATTCCTACTCTGTCGGCATCGGGGTCGGTGCCTATTATTAAGTCCGCTCCATGTTTTTTTGCAAGCTCAATCGCTAATGCAAATCCTTCAGGGTTCTCAGGATTTGGTGATATGACAGTCGGAAATGAACCGTCTATTTTCATTTGCTCGGGTTCGCAGATTATAAACTTTAACCCAAGTCGCCGTAAGGCTTCCGGCACCATCTTGTAGCCTGCTCCATGAAACGGCGTGTATACAAGCTTAAATGTATCAGCAACTTTTTTCACTGCTTCATAGTCATTTGCTTGTGCCATCACGTTTTGCATAAACTTTTCGTCGGTTTCTGCTCCCATGATGGTTATAAAGCCTTGCTCTGTAGCTTTTTCATAGTCCATAGTTTTTACAGAGTCAAAAATGTGAAGGTTTTCCATGTTTTTTGCAATTTCCTCTGCGTGTTGTGGCGGCAGCTGAGCACCGTCTGACCAATAGACCTTGTAGCCGTTGTATTCCTTGGGGTTGTGGCTTGCGGTTATATTTATCCCTGCTATACAAGCGTATTCGCGTATGGCAAATGATAGCTCCGGTGTGGGGCGTAGTGCATCAAAAATTCGTACATTTATACCGTTTGCTGCCATAATACAAGCTGCTTCTTTTGCGTATTCTTCGCTTCTGTGTCGTGAGTCATAACAAATCGCAACGGTTTTGTATTCTATATTTTCTTTTTCACATTCTGCTAAGATAACCTCTGCAAAGGCTTGTGTTGTGTGGCGTATCACATGCCTGTTCATACGAAATAATCCTACCGCCATAGTTCCTCTAAGTCCTGCCGTGCCAAACTCAAGCTTGCTGAAAAAGCGGCTTTCTATTTCTTTTTTATCGTCCTTGATACTATGCAGCTCTTCTCTTTCTTCGTCTGATAAAGCTTGCGATAATACCCACTCGTCGTATAAATCCATATACATCATTTCTGTACTTTCCATTATCTACTCCTACATGCCTACGTGTGCTTGCGTTCGGTATACTGTATTTTTTTCAGTTTCTTTAAGAAGAAACTGAAAAACACATATACCTCACCGCACACTTTTTCATTATTAATTATTCATTATTAATTATTAACTCCTACTACTCCTCTATTGGGGTGGCGTTGATTATATCTTGGGCTTCTTGAAGCATTGTTTCGGGGACAAATACTTCCATTCCGCTTGGTGGTTGTCCTAATATTAGTTTGCCAAATGCTCCATTGTTTGGAAACTCGCTAACATACGGTATTTTGTATGCATCAAGCAGGTTTAGTGCAACCTCCAGGTCAAGCGGTCCTCCTGATATATGCTTTAAGTATGCCGGAGCAACGGGTTCACCGTTTTCGTCCTTTGGCCAATTTATCGAATCGGGATTACCAAATTTCCAATCCATTTTTGTATCTACCTTTCTTCTCTGAAGTAGTTTGTTCCGCAGGCTTTTGGTTGTGCGCTTTCTTTACTTTTTCTGATACTTGTCAGCACTAATGCAAAAATTGTTGCTGCATACGGTACTATATCATAAACCTGTGCAGGTACGCCATCTAACGGGAAATATAATCTGAGTACGGATAAACCGCCGAATAATATTGCTCCGAATATTGCCCGTGATGGTTTCCATGCTGCAAATATAACGAGTGCAACTGCTATCCAGCCTCGTCCTGCAACGCAGTTAAACACCCATGTTCCTGAGTTATCAACCATTGATATTACCATTCCGCCTAAACCGCAGATTCCTCCGCCAATACTGGCTGCCAAGTATTTATATTTTGTGACATTTATTCCTACAGCGTCTGCGGTGGAAGGGCTTTCACCAACAGCACGCAGGTTTAATCCAACTCGCGTTTTATTCAAAAACCACATAAGCAACAGTGCCATAATTATAGCAAAGTAAACCATCATATTGTACGAAAATAACATTCTGCCAAGTATAGGTATGTCTCTTAGAAATGGTATTCCAACATTTGCAACAACTCGTCTTGTGGCTTCGGTGGATGATGTAAAGCCATGCGCATGTGTACTGAGTAAGTCGCCGATTAAGTTTCCGACCCCAATGCCAAATATTGTAAGTGCAAGCCCTGTTACGTTTTGATTTGCTCTGAATGTGACTGTCAGAACACTATAAATAAATCCTCCGAGCGCTCCTGCCAAAAATCCGAATATCACAGCAAGTCCAAGTGCTATGTATCCAATCGTTCCGTCTCCTGCATAAAATTCGTAGAAATATGAAGCAGATAGCCCGATTGATGCTCCCATGAACATCATTCCTTCAACCCCAAGGTTTATACTGCCTGATTTTTGGGTGAGTATCTCACCTAGTGTACCAAACAATAGGGGGGTTGCTGCTATGACAGCCATGAAAAAGAAATTTGTTAAAATGTCGATGTCCATGATTTTTACTCCCTATTCCCTTCTTTTTTGCGGAATACGAGTCTGTAGTTGAGGAAGAACTCGCTGCCGAGCATAAAGAATAAGAATAATCCTGTTATAATTCCGGCAACTGATGATGGTATTCCAAATGAGTTAACCAGCGGCCCTGAGCCTTTGTCAAGAATAGCAAGGAAACATGATATTATTATCATTGCGACGGGATTTAGCTTCGCAAGCCATGCAACGGTTATCGCTGTAAATCCGACACCACCTGTAAACTCCTCTGATATTGTGCCATTTGCACCTGCAACAGTGACATATCCCGTGATTCCTGCTATTGCTCCCGAAATAAACATTGTACGTAAATATACAAGGTTTACATTAATTCCTGCGTATCTTGCGGTCTGGACACTTTCTCCCACAACGCTTATCTCATATCCTTGTTTACTTTTTTTCATATAAATATGAACTAATACAACAAGTAATAACGCAATTATCCAGCCGATATGAACACCAAACAAGGTTGGTAAACGTGCTTCCGCAGGGAACGGTGAGATGATTGGAAATCCAAAGGCACGTGGGTCACGCCAAGGCCCGTATTGTAAGTATCTCAAACCTTCGAGTGCTATATAGTTAAGCATTAGGGTAAATAGCGTTTCGTTTGTGTTCCATTTTGCTTTGAATATCGCTGGTATCATACCCCAAAGTCCGCCTGCGACAACCGCTGCGATGAACATAACGATTAGCAGCATCGGATATGGTAAATATCCGTTCCAAAACAGCGCAAAATAGCTTGCCGCTACACCACCTGCTATAATCTGTCCTTCTGCTCCGATGTTCCAAAATCGCATTTTAAATGCAAGTGCAATACCCAGTCCGGTGATAAGCAGAGGTATTGCAATACGTATTGTTTCGCGTAAAACACTAGCGCTTCCCAAAGATTCTGTAATCATAGAAATGTATACAAGTATGGGATTGCTTCCCATTGCCAGTATTATTATAGCACCTGTAAGCATCGCTCCAAGTAAAGCGGAGACACGCACCAAAAGTGGTATACCCCTTGGTACACTGTCAATTTTGACCATACGAATCCAAGGCTCTTGATGCTCCTTGTAATCCGGGTGGTTAACTAATACTTTACTTTTTGTTTTTTTGTTTTCCATTTTTTCGTACTTCTTTTAATTCTCTCTACGTGTGCTTGCGTTCGGTATACTGTATTTTTAATTTTATTAACAAATCACCCGCCGTCTGCGGACGGCACCCTCTTTACTAAAGAGGGCATAAGAGTTCCTAGTCGCTTGTCATTAAGAATCCAATTTGTTCTTTTGTAGCTTTTGTTGCATCAACTATTCCGCTCACTGCTCCATTACACAATACCATAATTCTATCGCATAGTTCGAGTAAAACGTCTAAATCCTCACCGATGTACATAACTGCAACACCTTTTTTTCTCTGTTCATTAAGTAGATTGTAGATTGTGTACGATGAGTTTATGTCCAAACCTCTCACCGGATATGCAACAATTAAAACTGATGGTTCTGAGTTGATTTCCCGCCCAAGCAGAACCTTTTGCACATTTCCACCTGATAAACGGCGAACCGGTGTTGAAACTCCCGGAGTTACTATATCTAATGCTTTTATTAGCATTTCTGCTATTCTTTTTGGTCTTTTTCTATTAACGAGCATACCTTTTTCAATATTGTAGCTTTTGAGCATCATGTTATCTACCATATCAAGCCCGGCAACCAATCCCATTCCAAGCCTGTCCTCAGGTACAAACGCAAGACTTATACCTTTTTTGATTATTTCTGATGGTGTAAGTCCTCTAAGCTCATTTTGAACATCGTTCTCTGTGTATATAATACTACCGTTTTCTACGGGATAAAGTCCGGTGATTGATTCGCATAATTCTCTTTGTCCGCTACCTGCAATACCTGCAACACCAAGTATTTCGCCTGCTCTTAGAGAAAATGATACGTCATTTAATGCTTTATGTCCTTCAACATTAAGGCAGGTCAGATCCTTTACTATTAGCTTTTCTTCGCCAAAGTGTGGTTCTTCACGTTTGATAGCAAGGTCAACTTTTCTGCCAACCATTCCTTCTGTTAGGGATTTTATTGTTGCATCCTCTGTGTTCATTTCAGCAACAAGCTCACCTCTTCTAAGAATTGCAACTCTATCTGAAACAAAGAGCACTTCTTGAAGCTTGTGGGTGATTATTACAACTGCTTTTCCGCTTTCCTTCATTTTGCGGAGCATTTCAAATAAAACGTCAGACTCTTGTGGTGTTAAAACTGCGGTTGGTTCGTCAAGAATTAGCATATCCGCTCCACGATACAAAACCTTTACAATTTCAACCTTTTGTTTTTCACTGACTGACATGTCGTATACTTTTTTATTAGGGTCTAATGCAAATCCATATTTTTGCGATATTTCACGAATTTCGGATGCAAGCTTTCCTCTATTTATAGTTACACTGCCTTTAAGTCCAAGTATGATGTTTTCTGCCGCAGTAAGCACATCAACAAGCTTAAAATGCTGATGAATCATTCCGATTCCAAGATCAAATGCGTCCTTTGGAGAGCTTATAACAACCTCTTCACCATCGACAAATACTTCTCCACTATCCTGATAATAGATACCGGAGAGCATGTTCATCAAGGTCGTTTTGCCTGAGCCGTTTTCTCCTAAAAGAGCAAGTATTTCACCTCGCTTAAACTCAAGACTGACATTTTTGTTAGCTTGAACTGTGCCAAACGACTTGGAAATATTCACCATTTTTACTGCTGAATTGTTCAAACGCTTTTTCCTTTTAACTAATAAATATGGTTGATAGTATGTCTTTCGAAAAAGTAAGGGGCTGTTTTTCAAGGACAGCCCCTATTACACTTTTGATACCTAAAGCCCGGGGCTTAGGAAATGATGTTTATACCTGCGATTATTGCATTAAAGCTTGGGGCTGATGTTGTTGTTGACTCAGCGAAGAATGAGTTATCATCTGTAAATTCGAAGATAACATTTCCATCGTAGTCTGTTATTTGGGCGTTGTTACCATCGTTGTCTTTTAGATGTCCTCTGAAAATCATCATGTTGTTGTTGATGATGTTATTTCTAGCTGCATCGATTGCTGCATCAGTTCCCGGTGCAACTATTGCGTCGTTAAGTCCTGTGATAAATGCTGCACCTGATGAAAGACCTTCGCCCCAGTCTGCCGGAATTGGTGTTCCGTCAATAACGCTTTTGACTGCAAATGTCATGTAGATACTCCAGTCAATACGTGGTGAAAGCATTGATGCATCGGGTGCTGCTTCACGCATATCGTTGTTGTAGCCAACATGCCATGCACCAAGCTCTTGTGCTGCGATTGCAGGTGTTGCACTGTCGGAGTGTTGTGCAATAACGTCTGCACCAAGCTCAATAAGTCTGGTTGCAACTTGTTGCTCTAGTGGTGGATCGCCCCATGAGTTGATGTAGATAACTTCCATTGTTACATCCGGATTTACACTAAGCGCTCCAAGATAAAATGCTGTGTAGCCTGAGATAACTTCTGCAAATGGGTGTGCTGCAACATATCCGAGCACGTTTGTTTCTGTTCTGAGTCCTGCTGCAATTCCTGCAAGGTAACGCGCTTGATGGATTTTTGCAAAATAGTTGTGGAAATTCGGTGGTGCATCGGGTGTATGTGCAAGTGCACCTGTTGCATGTGCAAATACGATGTCCGGTTGCTCTTTTGCAACTTCAATCATTTGGAATCCGTGTGAGAAGCTTGTTGCAAAGATGATGTGGCATCCTTCCTGCACGAGTTCGTTAATTGCTGCTGTGACATTTGCCGGGTCAACGCCTACGTCAAACTTCGGAATATATTGATCCATATTTAGTCCGAGATTTGAAATCATTGTTCTTGCGCCGAGATCATGGTTAAATGTGTAACCTTGGTCTGCGAGCGGCCCGATGTGTACTACGCCGATTTTGATGTTGTCTTTTGTTACTCCTGCTGATGATCCGCCGCCGCCATTGCTGTCGTTATCACATGCTGCGATAAGGGCAAGCATAAGCAGTGCGATCATTGCAATTGCCAGAACTTTTTTCATTTTTCATAATCCTCCATACTTTTTTGCTTCTATATATTGTTATTTTTATTATTGCATATAAATTTCATCGCAATATATAGTACACCTGATACGATTTACCGTACTGTGTTATTGTATACTATGATGATAAAAAAGAAAAGTCTTTTTTTAATTTTTTTAGTTACAAATGGTAACAAATGTTACAATTAACGATTTCGCCTTACAATCGGCTTACTTACTTTATAAGTTTGACAATTCATCTTCGATTTTTGTTATATCTATGTCGAAGCCTGCTTTTAGTGCTGCCCATTTTATAGCACCTGCAACAGGTGGCGCTGCCAGTGTATTATATTCGATTAGGCGATTATTAAGCTTTTTTGCCAAACGTTTTTTTATCATCTCTTGTAGTAATTTTATTTCTTGCTTTACAAATACTGAGCCTGCAAGGGTTATATACAAGGTTTTTTCCGGTGGAAAGTCAAGATTTGTCGCGAGATAAATAATTGCTCCTGCATATTGTTTTACAGATGCTTTGAGAATTTTTTTTGCAACCTTATCACCTTTTTGTGCTGCTATAAATGGTATGCTGTTTAAGGCTATGAAGTCTATTTTGCTTTCTCCATAGAGAATATCTGCAATTTTATCCAAGTATTCCTCTTTTTCTTTTATACCTATGACATCAAATACCATCTCTTGCATGATTGTTGGCTCTGCATTTTTGTATAACGCCGCATAAACAGCACCACACGAGCGATTTCCGTAATACGGCCCACCGCCCCAGTCAACGGTAAACTCTCCCAATCCACAAGTATCAAGGAGTGTATCGCTATTGTCGATTGCAGCAAGCTTAAAGCCGGTGCCGTTAATAACGCATATTCCAACGCAGTCCGGGCAGCCTGCCGCTACTCCAAGAAATGCATCGTTACATACTGTAATATTTTGTAGTCCTATACGAGTAACCATATTTGAGATTTTCTCTTGCTGTGCTTTTGTGTCAACACCTGCAATACCAAGCACTGAGTATGTTATATCATTTACCGTAAGCCTTGCATCAGATAGCAGCTTGTTTATGGTTTCATTTAGTCGTCTTTCAAGCTCTGTATAAGATTCTTCCATATTTTCGTGGTTTAGTGTGCCATATACAAGTGAGCTTATACATTTTCCGTTTTCGTCAAATATCGCAAGGTGTGATTTTGTTCCGCCGCCATCTATTCCAAGAATATACTTCATACTTAACTAACTCCCTAAAAAAATCTTGGTAGGTATTCTTTGTTTGCTTCGAGCATTTCGTCGAGTAACGGTTTTGCTTTTCCTATATCACCAATGAGCGGGTGTGCCATCAACGCTTCGAGTGCTACATCACGGTCGCCCTCCAAGGCTGCTCTGACCGTCAGTTTTTCGTACGCTTTTACTGCTCGCATTAAACCTATAATATATTCATTATAAACCGTTATGGGCTGTGGTTCTATGCTATGCCTGTTTAACTTACAAAGCACCTCAACAACATCATCCTTATCCATAAATGGCACTGCCCCGTTGTTTTTTGCAGCAACAACATGTAGCTCTCCTTTGTCACACGCAATGGCTTCTGCCGCTGATAGTGCTGCTGTTGAGTATAATGCTCCGCCACGCTCCGCAAGCTCGGGTGGTTTGATTTTCAGGTCGGGGTCGGAGTATTGTTCTCGAAGTTTTCCTTCGATTTCTACACATATTTCTCCACGGCATTTTTCTGCATCCATGCATTTTTTGATCTGTGCGTCTCGTGCGTAATAATAATCAAGGTATGACGACGGCACATACGGTATTGCTTTGAATAAAATCGGGTCAATGTGTGCAATTGGGTTGTTTTTCATTGATGTGTCGGCGATTCCTGCTATTTTTGACACGATATTTTCCGTTTCACCGTGTTTTATGACACTGGTTATCCAGCTTAGATGGTTTAGTCCGACGTATTCGTAATCAAAATCGTAGCTTCCTATTGCATCGGCTATTCCTTTTACCATGTTTATCGGGCAGTTGCACAAGCCTATCATGTTGGTGTCTGTGAGGTTTAGGACTGCTTCTGCGATTATGCCTGACGGATTTGAGAAGTTAATAAGCCAGGCATCATCAGCGGAGAGTCGTTTCATGTCTGCAACTAAGTCCATGATAACAGGCGTTGTACGCAGTGCTTGCATAAAGCCTCCTGCTCCGGTGGTTTCTTGTCCGAGCAAGCCGTATTTTAATGGTATTTTTTCATCACGGATTCTACCTGCCATTTTTCCGGGGCGGACTTGTGCAAACACAAATGTTGATCCGTCAAGGGCGTTGTGCAGGTCCTCTGTGAACACAATTTCTCCTTTATATCCGCTCTTTATTAATTGTCTTTTTGCAAGTCCTCCAACAAGGTCAAGTGCTTCTTTGTCGATGTCCATAAGGGTAATTGTGTCAAAGTGCAGATTCTCCGCCCTGTCTATAAATCCTTCAATTAATTCCGGCGTATATGTACTGCCTGCTCCAATTATCGCTGCTTTCATAATTTATATATTCCTTTTATAGTCGTCTTCGTAGCGTACTATGTCGTCTTCGCCGAAGTATGTTCCGTACTGCACTTCAATGATTTCTAATGGTTTATCGCCAATATTTTTTAAGCGGTGTTTTGTTTCAACCGGTATGTAGATATGTTCTCCGTAGTTGTATATTTTTGGCACATCGTCCAACTCAACTTCTGCATCTCCGACAACAACCACCCAATGTTCACTGCGTTTGCTGTGTTTTTGCGCACTAAGCCGATGTCCCGGGTTTACTACCAGTCGCTTGACTTTATGTGTGTCGCTGTCTTCAAGAATTGTGAAGCTCCCCCACGGTCTCTCTTCTGTATACATATTATTTTACTCCACTTTCTATAGTCGTTCATAAAGGTTTAATATTTAGTGTTTTCTATCCGCTCAAAGGAACATCCATGTTCCTCTCGCGGCGCTCCGCATCCATGCTCCGCTTTACGAAAAGCATAAATATCAAACA
>JAITFS010000131.1 GCA_031281195.1 Oscillospiraceae bacterium | reverse complement strand
GCTCACAATTAATAAAAAGGAGAAATAACATGAAACTTGAACTATTTTTTAACTTCGACGGAAACTGCTTAGAAGCACTCAATTTTTATGAAGGTGTTTTTAAGACAAAGGCTGGTAATGTAATGCGTTACAGCGATGCACCTGCTGCGGATGGTTATGAAGTGAGCGAAAAAGACAAGGACAGAATTATGTATGCAGGATTACCTATTGGTGATATGGTTGTTATGTTTTCTGATGCACCTGATAGCGACGAATATATCATAGGTAATAATATTTGCCCGACACTTGGATTAAATGACGAGGAAACAATTACCAGAGTGTATAACGAGTTAAAGGAAGGCGGAGAAGTTTATATGGAGCTTCAAAAAACTTTCTTTAGTGAACTATTTGCGATGGTAGAAGATCAATTCGGCATAATATGGCAGCTCACACTAAACGCAGGGTGATGTTATTTGTAACTGAGCATACTGAGAGGAATGGTCTCAAAATGACATATAGTGATGTAATACAATTAAAAGAAACACTTAATAAACAGAAGCAATTTTTATCGAGTTGTATTTATCAAAAATATGAAGAAAGCTTTATTATTGAGTATACCCACAACTCAACAGCAATAGAAGGCAATACACTCTCTCTAATTGAGACAAAAGCAATCTTGGAAGACGGTATAAGTGTAGGTGGCAAAGAATTACGAGAAATATATGAGGTTGTTAACCATAGAGATGCATACGTATATATATTAAATTGTATAAAAGATAATAAACTGCTTGGAGAGAGTATTGTTAAGGATATTCACAATATATTAATGTCAAATATTTTTATTGGTGGAATATATCGGGATGGTGGGGTAAGAATAACAGGAGCATCACATAAACCTCCTGAACCTGCTGATATGTATTATCAAATAAAGAAGTTTTATGAAGATATAAAATGTAAAGAGCAGGATGCTAATGAAATAGAGTTAGCTGCTTTTACCCATGCAGAGTTTGTTAAAATACATCCATTTGCAGATGGAAATGGCAGAGCAGCACGGTTATTAATGAACTATCAGCTTATCAGTAAAGATTTTTTGCCTTTATCAATACCAAAAGAAGATAGATTGGAATACTATGTGTGTCTCGACGAATACGCATTAAATAATAATCTTAACCCATTTACACAGTTAATTACAGATTTAGAATATAAAAGATTAAAAGATTGTATATCATTAATACCTGATAATATATTCGACAGGAGTTAAATGTATTTGGTGAACGAATCCATCTTCGATTTGCTAAGTGGTTAAAACTAAAACAAGTGGGTTAGACAATTATCGCGAAGTTCCTTTTTTATTTCGGAGCTTCAAGAATATTAGCAACCCAAGCAGAACTGTAACGACTGCAGTCACTATATTGAAAATCATTCTAAAATCATATTGCTCAGGTTCAGGCTGAATTTCTTCAAAAGTTATGTTTTGCATTTCAAGACGGTCAATATCATTTTTTAGTATTTCATCCTTGTATCGAACAATATCGTAAATTGGCGCTCTGATACTGCTATCCGCACCAAAACGAAGTGTGTACATTTCGCTAACACCTTCAAACACCAACTCATCAGCGTAGTATTGAATTGTAATGCCTAATATATTTATGGGGTGGTCATCACCGTTATGTATTATTATTGTAAGTATCTCTTCCCGGCTGATATTTCGATTAAAAGGTATGGATGTATCCTTATTAACTGTATCGCTGAAAGACAAATTATGTAATTCACGGCGGATTCCAAAAGAAGAAATCTCAACCATACGTTGGAACACACTATCGGTTTCAATGGTTATTTCACCAAGTCGGAGATTTTTTAAGCCCTCTATATAGATGTAGGTTTTTTTATCTTTTTCTTCCGTTTGAAAATTCGGTGTTAAGGTTTCGGCAAAATAACTTTCGGCTTCATTGTGGTCGGATTGAGAACTGCTGTTGATAAAAAACGGTATATACTCACCGTTCGCATCCAAAATCCTCAAATCTGAAAGGTCGCTGTTTGCATTATTATAAATCTCCGGCGTTAATCTTATCGACTTATAACGATTATCCCCGCTGTTTTCGATAATCGCTGTATTTGCAAACGCAGTTGTGCTTAATAAGGTTAAAACGAATAAAATGCTAACTATCTTTCGAAACATCGTCCGCCACCCCCAATTTAAGCTCCAAGCGTTTGTTAAAATATTGATAGACGAAAGAAATTGCCACAAGAGTTATACCAAGTATAAAGTAAGAAACAATCCGATAACCCTCCGTCAGGCTCGCAAGGTCTAATATAAATAATTTCGCAACTGCTAAAAGTGCAAGCCCAAGCCCGAACCTTCGTATGAATGAATAGCGTTTTGCAAAACCAAACAATATCCAAGCAAGAGCAGTCAGCACATAAATTATGCTAATCCAAACACTGGTAAAAGAAAGGTTATATTGAGTGATTAGGTTCTGCGTTAGAATAATCACAAAATATGCCGAAATAATAAGAGGATACCATTCGATAGCAAGTTTGCGTTCCATTACAATAAGCTTCACTAAATCACGCATTGCGAATACCGAGAGAACACCGATGACAACAAGAACAAGCGTTCCGACAAGTGTTATTCCGATTGAAGGCTCCGAAATATGTATAGGGCTACTTGTGGAGTTGAGAGCAACCAGCCATAATATTCCTATTATGTACAAAATGATTGAAATTATTTTTGTTCCCATATCTGATAGTATTTTTATTCGTGGTGCAACGCAAGCTATTAAAAACGTAGCTACAATCGTAAGCGCAGCAGTCAAATAAGAAATACTGTATGTCGTCGCTTGCTCATATTGCCTAAACAGTAAATTTTCCAACTGACCGATAACATATATCACATAAAACCATAAATTCGTAATAACCGCGTATTTGTAAGCCTTCTGCCATCCACTTGAAAGCATCTTTTTATAAACGTACGCTCCTAATATAATCAAGCTGCCTAATGTTATTGCAAGATATTTGTAAGCAAACAAAAAGTCAATGTCCCATCGTAAATCAAATGTCAGAAACGCTGCTAAACACAATGCATTTATTGCATATCCGGCGCGTTTGAAATTTTTCTCGTCTTTTAATATGCCGTATGTGGTAAGCGCAACACCCTCTGCGAGCCAGCCGAGTGTCAGCCATGCCCTGCCGAACTGGAAGGGAATAACTAAAACAACAAACGCCAGTCCCGTTAAATAGAATAGTGCCTGTGTGTGCTTCTCTCCGTCAAACTTACGTTCAATCAACCAACCAAGGGTTAAATAAATCACAGCGAAAACAATAGAGAGAATTCCGGTAAAATCCTCCCATCCGAAAGCATAAAATAAAATGAAAGTTATCAGACTGCTAAAAAATGTGTTCAGCGCAAGCAGCACAACATCACGTTTCTTAAAAATAGATTTGGCTTTATATGTGCCAATAATCGGGATAATTGTGTATACTAAAAATGCGAACAAGACATAAGATACAGCTATAATCTTTTCATATATCGGTATATTTCCCCAAAAGTTTGAGATAATATAGATTGTTCCTATAATATTCAAACCAAGTCCGATAAAAGACGAAACAGACCATTTTTTCTTAAAAGATACCAGCAACGCAAGCAGGTTCAGTACAACAAAATAAACCATCGCACCGTAAATCATCGTTTTGTCGGATCCGATCGAGAATAATGGCAGGTATCCGCCTATAAGAGCAAACGCAAGTATTGTCTGCGAATTATAGCGAGTTGAAAGGAAAAATGCCACCGCCGTTATCAATACGCATAACGCGAGCGCGGGGTACATATCAAGGATTTCAAGACCAAAATAGCTGATACCCAGTGCGACATAAAGCACAGCTACTCCACCTGCGGTAATTCCAAGCGTGAACACGTTCGGCTTCTTTCTGTTCATAATCTCGCCCACGACAAGCATAATCGCACCGAGCGTGAACATCATAATGCCTCTGAGCATATCGGGCAACTGCACATAAGTAAAACGGGCAGCGGTAATAACACCGATGATGATTAACAGAATTCCAATGACGTTAAGCAGATTAAGTCCGACAAACCGCTCTATATTATTCTTTTTAGCCACCGCGAGCACTTGTTCGTCGGTGATTTGCTCATTTTTAAGTTTTTCAAATTCAGCGCGTTCATTTATCGAAAATGCCCCATGACTCTCTGCATGCTGCTTTTGTACTTCTGTTATTTTGTAGTTTACTTGTACCGCCAATTCTCCCAACTTTTGGTTTGTATCATCGTTGATGTCTACATTATACCGGCGCAGAGAGGATGTCATGCTGTCTATCCGTGATTTTATGCTGTTTTCAAGCACGGTAAGTCTGTTTACTTCGTTTTCATAATTTGATTTGAAGTAAACATCCATTTTTTTCCTAGATGTATTTACAATTTTTACTTTTTCATTATAAACCTGTTCGTACAATGTGTTTTTGAGATTTGCATTTTGTTCGAACAACGCTTTTACATTTTGTTCGGATTTTTGATGTGCTGTCTGCAACTTTTTAAGGTCTGCTTTAAGCTGTTCGTTTTCCTTCGTCAAATCGCTATCTTCAATGACCTTTACTTCGCTGTCAAGTTCCGCTAAAACATCTCTTTGGCGGTTCAAAATATCTCGTAGATTACTATCCATTCGCTTGCACCTGCTTTATCCGCACCTTTGTAACGTAATTATAATAGCACACCAAGACGAAAATTACAAAGCGAAAATAAAAACACTTGCATTTCACTATTTCTAATGATATTATGAACGTCCTTGTAACTCTCACATAAGATACATCAATTAGAAGGAGGTGAATTATTTAAAATGGCAAATATTAAATCATCTGCAAAAAGAGCTCTGCTTATAGAGAAATCATCAGCCAAGAACAAGTCGGCAAAATCTCTGATGAAAACTAATATTAAAAAGTTCGATGCCGCAGCAGAAGAAGGCGACAAAAATGCAGCAGAAAAAGCATACAAAACCGCTGTTAAAACAGTTGACCGTGCCGCGACTCGTAACATTATTCATAAAAACAAAGCCGCTCGCAGAAAAAGTGCTATGACACGTAAATTAAATGCGATGTAAAGCAATTATGCACGGCATTTCTTAGAATGTTTTTGTAAAATTACTGACGGAACTTTACGCCTTTTACGAGGTGTAAAGTTTCATTATTTTTATCCTCTTTTTACTTGCTTTTACAATAAAAAATTGATAGAATGGATTAGTTAAAATCAATCTACGAAAGGGCAGTGTTAGAATATGAATTCCGCTACCGATATATGGAGTAAAGTTCTTGATATTCTCGGCAAGGATTTAACTCAAACAGCAATAACTACATGGTTTGACGATTGTAGTGCGGTTGACTTGTCGGGAAGCCGTTTGATACTTCACACTCCGTCCGAATACAAAAAAGCAGTTATTGAAGAACGTTTTTTAGGTTCTATAAAAAATGCTCTTAACGAACTTTTTTCTACGCAGGATTTTGAAATAAAAATCCTTAACGACAATGAGCTGAAAACCATGAAAGAAGCACCGTCAGAAACCGATTA
>JAITFS010000248.1 GCA_031281195.1 Oscillospiraceae bacterium | reverse complement strand
TTTTTCCAGTATGCCTTGTATTCATCTTCGGTGCATTTGAAAATGTCACGGATATCATAAGGGTTTTCGTCAACAACATCACGGTTAAACTTTTTCTTAAAAAACGGTGGAGCATGTCTGCGGTTAAAACCCTGTATGTCGGTGAGTACACCATCTACGTCAATTCCTATGTTCATATCTCAAATCTCCCTTTATTGCCTAATGAATATATTAGCTCTGGAGGTATCATAAATCCCTGTGTTAATTCATTTTCATACCTTATATTCTCTTCGATACCGGAAATAATACGTTCTTGTAATAATTTATGACATTCATCAATCGGCATTTCTGCATTAACATGAAATGGTTCTCTAAAATTAAGTATTAAATTTGTATGTGAACTATATGCAGTGAAATCACCAGTAAGCACTAACGGAGCAACCAATGCACCTGTTTCTTTTGCCCAATTTGCGTAACCAGAATGAAATGGTAATAAATCTCTTATATCTACGTTCCTATTTCGTGTTCCTTCAGGAAAAATAAAAATACTTCGTCCAGCATTGAGATATTTGATTGCTTTTTGTATACCCTCTTTTGGCGATGAAGAACTAACAATGTGAATATCACCATCACCGTTAATAGTTAATTGTTGTTCAGGAGATAAATTATCATGTCTATCTAAATTGTTTAGCTTGCAGAGTTCTTCAATACTGGTTTGATATTTCTTTGCTATTATTTCAAGAGTTTCACGCCTATCAATACGAATACCGCCTGTAGCAGTGAGCAATATTTTATCGAACTTTTTGCTAAACATAACATCTTCACCAGTAAAATATTCACTTTTGGGTGTTGTGTGAATTGTTCTTGATATTGCCATCATCGGTATGAACTGGTCGTTTTTGTGTTTGTGATTACAAACAAATATAACCGGTCCTCTTTTTATTGTTTTCAAAATTTCAGAGTGTGCAATATAAAATGGATATTTTTTACGTAACTTTAAGCCATGCATAAAAAATTGTCTAGCAAGTTGATAACAAATACCTGTACTAATCTTTGCAAAAAATAATCGCATTAATTATTTACCTCTTGTTTTGTCAGCATTTTCTTCTTCTAAGAGCTTTCGTCTGTCTGTCTTTGACATAAGCGTCATTGGAAACTCTACTCTGAATTTTATTTCCTTTGGAAGCGCATATTTGGGTACATTTAATTTACAAAGGTCATATAATTCTTTTTTCAATACTTCAAGTTCGTCAGCTTTATTATGCATACCGGAATCCTTTAGTTTAACAATAACTACAACCTTTTCACCAAGTACATCATCATTTACCCCAAGTGCGACCGTTTCAGCAACACTATCATGGGTATCTAAAACATTTTCTATACTCGATGGTTCTACGTTGTAACCGGATGTAATAATAATATCTTTTTCTCGCCCTTTTAAATGATAAAATCCTTCATTATCAATAAAACCCAAATCACCAGAATGATACCATTTCATACCATCGTCGTGGGTTTGCAAAGCTTTATCTGTCTCTACTTTATTATTAAGATATCCGACCATAACCGTTGGTGATGATACACAGGTTTCCCCTACTTCTCCTACCGGAAGTTCCTCTTGAGTACCCGGTTTTACTATTTTATAGTCAGTGTCAGGAAAAGGAACACCTATTGAACCTTCTTTACTTATGTGATTAAGTCCAAAGCATGTACCTGTAACTGTTTCTGTGCCTCCATATCCTTCTCGAATACGTAATTCGCTTGACGCACCATGAGAGTGAAGAAAACTCTCAAACTTTTTCCTCTTGGTTGGTGATAAATACGAACCGCCCGAAATTGCAACCTTTAAACCTGAATAATCAACGCTTTCCATTAATGGTTCGTGTGTTATTTTTTCATACAAGGTGGGAACACCTGCAATAATATTGATTTTATAGTTAGTGAATATTTTTGATAGTAAATTTCTATCATATTTTGGCATTAACGGTACAGTAACTCCTAAGTGAATGGCAGTGTGAATATTCATAGCAAATCCGAAACCATGAAATATTGGGATAATACCTAGCATAGTATCCCCGGGAACTAAACAATCAGCTACAATTACTGTTGCTTGATATATAAATGCGTTTATATTGTAATTTGTTAGTATAATCGGTTTAGGATTTCCTGCACTTCCACCACTATAAAATATTAATGATTCATCAGAACCCTTACCTCTAATTTTATAGTCACCATGTTTGTCACGTTCATATAGATTCGCTCGCTGTAAAAAAGCTTTTTTATATGAAATTACATTTGATTGTTTAACTATTCTCTTTTTATGATAGATAAGTTCATAGCCATACTTCTGTAATTTCCACTTCATTGAATCGTTTGCTTTTACATATATAATCGGTATATCACGCAGTTCTTTTGCTTTACGTGTTAAATTTATCGCTTTTTGTAAACTGCTGTCGATTACAATAATTCCTTTACTGCCGGAATTAATCATGTATGCCATGATTTCATTTTCTGATGTAAGCGGGTGAATTACATCTGCTCGTGCTTTTATCATATTAATTGCATATATTGATACGATGCCTTCAATAGAGTTTGGCATACATACCGTTATTGTGTCGTTTTGTTTAAATCCTTGTACTTTAAGTGCTTTTGCACACTCTTCTATCTTTACAAACAGTTCTGAATATGAAACTTTTGTACCAAAATAATCGAGTGCAATTTTATCTGTGTATTTATTGGCTGATTTTTCAACAATTTCCCAAAGACTTATATCAGGATAATCCAATGTATGCGGTATATGTCCATAATGCTGTAACCATGGTCTTTCTCGTTTATGCTTTGACTGCTGCAAATCACTAACCCCTCACACAAAAAAGTTTCTCGGAGTGCTTTCCCGTCGAAGCATGTAATTACTGCCTCGACGAGTTTTCTCCGAGAAACGAAAAATGCCGTGTACGTTGAAGAACAATAAGTTCTTTTTTAGCTAACTGCGGTTTCGCTATAGAAGAACCGTAGGTTCTTCCTTATGCGAGCCGCAGGCTCGCTATGTACACAGCACGATATGTGCTACACTGGTGACTGTTAAAGACTGATAAAACTTGCACCTAAGTGCAAATAGCTTTATAATAGC
>JAITFS010000226.1 GCA_031281195.1 Oscillospiraceae bacterium | reverse complement strand
GCAAATTGAAAATCCTTGCTGACACTTTTGTTAAACCTGTCACGGGCAGATATTGGGTGAAAAACTGTGTATATATGAACGCCCGGAGCAATTAAGGCATTGTCGCCAATTGTTATCTTATTACAATCCAAAAACACACAATTCATGTTTATTTCGCAGTTATTTCCTAAAAAAATAAACTTTCCATAATCAACAAAAAATGGAGCTGTTATCTGTGTTTGCTCTCCTCGTGAGCCTAAGAGTTTATCGAGTATTCTTGATTGCTCAGCTTTGTTTTCATACGCAAGGCTGTTGTATTCCAGCATAAGGTTTTTCCCGGAGTTCCATATTTCCATAAGCTCCGGGTCTCCGCAATCATATAATTCACCTGCGAGCATTTTTTCTTTTTCTGTCATAACTGATCTCCACTCCTCATGGAAATATTCTGACACAACGCTCACTATCTTGTCAACTTAATAATTTGTGAATGTCTACCCTGCCAATTGCTGCTCGCTTAAATATAGCTGCAATCGGCTTTGAATTATGCGAACTGTTTCTTCTGTAGTTTTTGCACCATCGTAAAATGCAGCGAGGTCTCCTTCGATAATATCCCATAGTTGCGTACTGTAATGTATATCTCCTGCACGTGCCGTTGTTATCATAGTGCGTAAACTTTCTTTTGCATAATCCGTCATAGTGGTTAAAGTAATCTCATAGTTAGTTTGTATACCAGTTTCAGTTCTATCACTTAAATAATATGTTGGTGGTATCATTATAGTGTTGCCTTGTGCATCAAGTGAAAAATGCGGATATGGTGCATCAGCAATAAAAGCTTCAAACAAGTCTATTCGTAAAGGAAACCCAAAAGTCACTTCCATCTGCTCAGTTGATGTAGGTAAGAAAAAGCTACGCAAAAACTTCCATGCTCCCTCTGTATAATCAGAAAAAGTATTTATACCTATTTGATTCATAGTTTCTACAATATGAATCCCTCCGTCATTTGACGGAATACCAAGAGTTAATAAATTATTACCTAAAAGCTCGGCTATAATATGAAAATCATTAACATCATACAAGGTTACTAATTTTAACAATTGTTCATTTCGTAAAAGCCTGAGATATTCATCCGGATATTCAGAAGAAATTGCACCAACATCTGCCCAAGTTTGAGAAAAATATCTCGATATTTCAAGTAGTTGTATAAAATCCTCATTATCTAAATTTGCAGTGTAAGTCTGCATATCAATAAATCCCATTCTAGAAAAACGCATAATATCGCTGATAAACATTGTCCTTATCAAATGTATACCAAAAGGGTGCGACATCTCCGGTGGTTTCTCGGCAAGCTTAAACATTTCTGAAAGTGTCCATTTATCAATGGAGCCTAACGCTTCTTTTGTACTTACCATTGTTCTAATGTTAAAACCGTTAGAGAACATTGTAAGTGTGCCGTCCGGGTTTTCAAATGCAGTTAAAATATTTGGAAAGAAATCCTCACGATTTATATCGGGGTCAACATCTATTAATGAATATAAATCTATGTAAGGACCTTGTTTTGGCAATATATTATAACTATTAAATATTAAATCCGGTCCACCTCCAGTCATTAATTCCATTTGTAAACGAGTTAGTCCTTCATTCCAATCTGTATCATAACCTGCATACTCTTTTACAATGATTTGATAATCTTTATTTGTTTGGTTAAATATTAACACAGCGTCTTGGATTTCATCAGTTATAAATAAACCACCCAGAGTTAATGTTTTTCTTTCGACCACATCTGCTCTTGGAAATGGACTTAGTAAATAAACTAAAGTTTCTTGATGATTATTGCTGTTTATTTCTCGTAAAATAACAACAATATTCCCATCACTTAACATTTCTACAAAAATATCCTGCGAGTTAACAAACCCTGTTTCAAGCCAGTTTAAAAGCGTTGTTTGCTCGTGAGATTTTGTGTTATAACCATAGAGATAATCTTTCTCAGAGATAATGAAATCAAAGTCCGACATTCCTCCCGAAAACAAAGCTGATGTAATACTACAATTAATATTATAAGTATTACCCCATTTTTTATTAACAAAATCTATCTCACGAATTACAACGTTGTTTTCATAAAAATCAAGCGCAAACACATCATCACTTTTTGCAACAACCACACCGTTAGGGTTACGAATGGTTTTATCGATGTTAAGCTCAAGTGAGGTCATAGTATCAACTCTGTTATGTGTGAGATAAAGTGTTGTACCTTGTTCATTATTTGTGGAGATAACAATGTTTCCGGCCTCCGTTAATATAACTTGTAACACATCAAAAGCTCTAAGCTGCTCAGGTAATATATTTGTGAACTCTTTTCTGTATATTTCTTCACCTTCAAAGCTATATTCAACGTAAAAAAGTGCAACTTGACCAATAAACTCAGATGTTATCCATTGAATTTGGAAGGTTGCTATAATATCATCAGTGATATGAAGCGCTTTGATTTCAACATGAGTATCTAAGGGTATTTTTACGTGTTGTTGATTATCATTATCGTCAAGAGCGATACTTGATAGTACCAGAGA
>JAITFS010000149.1 GCA_031281195.1 Oscillospiraceae bacterium | reverse complement strand
AATAAAAAGAAACGCTGCGTTTCCGCAACGTTTCTTATGATGAGTGCTTCTTTACACTGACATGTCTACGTTTGAACCAACTCCTGTGGCAGCAGCCATTGTGCTAATTAACTCATTTGCGTTATTATCATATTCGCTTTGTGCTATGTTTTGCACTTGAGTTGATGCTTGAGCACTGACATTGGCGGAATCTGCTCCTGATACTTCGCTTGTTGGTTGTGTTTGCGCTTGCGTTTGTGGCTCCGGGGGTTGCGGTTGTGTTTGTGTGTTTGGAACTATTTGAGCTGTTTGTGTAATTCCTGAAATATCCATATTCCTCGCCATCCTTTCTGCGTTTACAAAGCGTGTGTTAAATGCTTAATCTCCTATTAATGCAACAATACGCTTTGCGGAAAATCACTTCTACCTCTTCTTGGACAATTATACTATCACAAGGTTTACATAATTACAAGCTTTTTTATCAATAAAGTATCTATAAAATATCAAAAAACATCATCTTGTGATTTGCTTGCATTGTACCTAATATATGTGGTATAATCCACATCGTATTTACCAAAAACACAAACGATGGAGCAAACGATGACAAAGATAGCACCGTCAATACTTACAGCAGATTTCGGACAGCTTGACAATGAAATAAAAAGTATAGAAAACGCTGATTATATACATATTGACGTCATGGATGGTGTATTTGTACCGAATCTATCCTTCGGTTTCCCAATACTTGAGTCAGTCCGTAAGTCAACAAACAAAATACTTGATGTACATTTGATGATAAAATCCCCATCTGTTTATGCAGCAAGATTTGCAGAAGCAGGTGGAGACATTATCACATTTCATATTGAAGCTGAGACTCCTGAAACTATAATGAAAACTATAACAGATATACATAACTGCGGTAAAAAAGCGGGAATATCTCTAAAACCCGGCACTCCGGCTGAAGCTGTTTATCCATATATAGAAAACCTTGATTTAATTCTTGTAATGACTGTTGAACCGGGATATGGCGGACAAGAGTTTATGGCTGAAATGCTTACAAAAATTACAGAACTAAGAGAATATATTGACAGCCATAATCTAAAATGCGAGATTGAGGTTGATGGCGGTATAAACATCGACACAGCAAGACTTTGTGTAGCACACGGAGCAAATGTCCTTGTTGCCGGAATTGATGTGTTTAAAGCAGAAGATAGAGCAACGCATATAAATGAGCTTCGTAGTATTACATAGGGGTTAATAATGGATTTTTTCCCATCTGCACTAGAAAATCTTATAGATAAATTTGCATCACTCCCGGGTATAGGGCGTAAAACCGCACAACGACTCGCTTTTTTTGTTATTTCACTCTCTGACAATGAAGCCGCAGAGTTTGCTTCTGCTATAACAGATGCAAAAGAAACTGTTGTTTGCTGTACGATTTGCAAAAACTTAACATCAGGTGAAATTTGCGCTGTTTGTGTTGATACCAGACGTAACTCAAGAGTTGTTTGTGTAGTTCCCGACCCCAAGGGTGTGTTAGCAATCGAACGCTCACATGAGTTTAATGGTACATACCATGTTTTGCACGGTGTTATATCACCAATAAACAATGTAGGCCCTGATGATATAAGGATAAAAGAGCTTGTCGCAAGAGTTTCCGACGGTAGTATAGAGGAAGTTATCATGGCAACCAATCCCGACACCGAAGGTGACACAACGGCACGTTATATCTCGCGCCTTTTGCAACCGTTTGGAGTAAAGGTTACACGTCTTGCTTATGGAATACCTGTTGGCGGCAGCTTGGAGTTTGTTGATGATGCTACTCTTATGCGTGCGATTGAAGGCAGAATGGAAATGTAATAAAAGGGTTTAGCAGGTTTACCCATCAATTAAATCTGTGATTAATTTACAAGGAGATAGATATATCTAATGTCAGAAAAATTAAAAATAATAGCTCTTGGAGGCCTTAACGAGATTGGTAAAAATCTTACTGTTTACCAATTCGGAGATGATATACTGGTTGTTGACTGCGGTCTTGGATTTCCGGATGATGATATGTACGGGGTGGATATTGTTATACCCGATGCAACATATCTGGTTGAAAACCAGGCAAAAATACGCGCTATCGTTCTAACGCACGGACATGAAGATCATATCGGAGCATTGCCATATATAATGCGTGATATTAATGTGCCAATTTACGCAACTCCATTAACTGCGGGATTGGTTAGAAACAAGCTTGATGAACATGGACTTTTAGAAAAAACAAAAATTGAAGTAAGACGTCCCGGAGATTTTATAAGACTTGGTAATTTTAGAGTGGAGCTTATTCATGTAAATCATAGTATACATGATACCGTTATGCTTGCGATCAGAACTCCACAGGGAATTGTAATTCATACAGGTGATTTTAAGATTGACACAACTCCTGTTTCAGGTGCTATGATGAACCTAACCCGTTTAGGAGAGCTTGGAAATAAAGGGGTTCTAGCTTTACTTTCGGACTCAACAAACGTAGAAAAACCGGGATATTCAACATCGGAGAGAAAGATTGGTGAGCGTTTTGATGAGCTGTTTAACGGCTGTACCAAAAGAATAATAGTTACAACCTTTGCATCAAATGTTCATCGAGTTCAGCAAGTCATAGACTGTGCCGCAAAATATGGCAGACGTGTGGCAATTTCCGGACGTAGCATGGAAAATACCTTGCGTGTTGCAACAGAGCTTAAATGTGTAAAAATTCCTGAGGGTTTACTCATGGATCTGAGTAAAATAAATAATCTTCCACCGGATAAGGTTGTGATTATTACAACCGGAAGTCAAGGAGAACCAACGAGTGCTTTGCACCGCATGGCATTTTCAGATCATAGACAAATAGAAATACAAACCGGTGATAGAGTTATAATATCTGCCTCTGCTGTTCCCGGAAATGAGAAAACTATAAGCCGTGTTATTGACGAGCTTTTCCGTCGAGGTGCTGAGGTTATATATGATAAAGTATCAGAGCTTCACGTTTCAGGACACGCATACCAGGAAGAGCTAAAAATATTGATGGCTCTTGTTAAACCAAAATACTTTATACCTGTACATGGTGAGCAAAGGCACTTACGGATTCATGCAAAACTAGCTGAGCAGATGGGAATAAAGTCAAGCAATATAGTAATCGCTGATGTTGGACAGATAATAGAGTTTTCAAGTAAAAGAATTGATATAAATGGCACTGTACATTCAGGAAAGGTGCTGGTAGATGGCATTGGCGACTTTGACGTAACATCTGTAGTGTTGCGTGATAGAAAACATTTAGCACAGGACGGTATGATTGTTGTAATTATAAATCTTTCAAGTGAGGACGGTAGTTTAATATCCGAGCCTGACATAATAACACGTGGTTTTGTCTATGTAAAAGAATCCGAAGATTTAATGCATGAGTTAAAAAATGTTGTTCTTGATACTCTTGATAACAATGTAGAGTATAAATTAACAGATAGATCATCGTTAAAACGAGCTATAAGAACAGACTTAGCAGAGTTTTTATTTAGAAAAACCAAACGTAAACCTATGATACTCACAACAGTAACTGAAATATAAACATTACTCCTACAACTCTAAAGTTTTACTCTTAATATCATAGTTCTTAACTCTCTTGCCGAACTGTAGCGTTCTTGTGGATTAATTCGCATAGAACGCTCAATTATTTTTTCTATTTCACCGGTTTTTCCATTTTCATCAAATAATGTAATATTTTCATCTACCAATACAGGTGGACGCTTCCCTATTAATGCGTGGTACATAGTTGCACCAAGGCTAAAAATATCAGATAATTTCCAATCGACTGAGCTAATTCTGTAATTGTTACGATTTTCAGCACACATCATAAAATATGCTTGTTGTTCGGGTGAAGCATAACCGATACTACGACTTACAACTCCTGTGTAGTTGCCTCTAACCCGTGCCGAGTTAAAATCAACGAGGTACACATCTCCATCGTTACATAATATAATATTTGACGGTTTTATGTCACGATGACATACATCGTATTTATGAAGTGCCTCAAGTGCTGATGCAAGCTGGTAGTACCATTTACATACAACTTGTTTTGCAAAGCTTCTTTTTTTTCTTAAATGTTTGTCTAAATTAAATCCATCAATATATTCCATAACTGTAAAACTCCTATCTTGATCCATTACAAAATCGTAAACCTGTGGAATATGCATATTTTTTATATTTTTTATAGCTTCAACCTCGTTTTTGCATACTTCGATTGTGTTTACTACTCCACCAACCAGTTCTTTAATTACAATATCTTTTTGTAATCGTTTGTGCCACCCTTTGTATACAATTCCGCTACTACCTGAACCAATTTCTGCTACCACTGAGTAGCCAAGCTCATCGAGATAATTTTCACCGAAAAAAACCAGCCCTTCTTTTTCCTTTTCAGTTAGATTCCCATACATAATCTGCTCCTAAGTTCCCAAATGAAACATTATATCCTTCCTCCAGTTCATGCGGTATGTTTGGTGGTAATCTCTTTTTATTTACATAAGTACCGGCACTGGAGGATAAATCTAAAATGAAATACCCATTTTCATTTCTTTCGATAATTGCATGACGACGGCTGACTGCTTTTGTTTTGCGGTCAAACTCAAAGCTTGACTGTTGTTTTCCTAAGCTTGAATCATAACGGCCTATCGAAAATATCTCACCCTCTGCAATTTTGACATCTATTATTTGCGGTAATTCTGCACGTCCTATACACCTAAAACCAACACCGTTAAATAATGTTTTTGCTTCTTGTGTCTCATCTTTTGTATCAGCTTGTATCGCAACTACTGTACTTATCTTATGCAAGGGTTCTTCCGGTGAAATTAATTGTGATTCAAACTCTTTATGAGGTTTCTTTTTTCTACTGCTTTTTCTACTGAATAATTTATAACTTTCGGGTTCTTTTTCAAACATATCTATTGCAGAATCTTCAATATCACTTGTTTCATTTCCTTTTATCTCATCAATTATGTCCTCATAAGTATCTATCTCTTCATCGGCAAAAGCTTCATCTATAGCAGACTGTAATCCTCTATTGTAGGATACACTGCTATCTTTTGAACTTTTTGATTCTGTTAGTATATTACTTGCTGTAAATACCTCAGTTATCATGTTACTTGCAGGTTGCTTTGGTTTGTCTGTATCTTGCAAGGCACCGTATTCATTAAGGGCATTTAGAAAAACACTTGGACTAAAATCATTTACTATTGCCCGCAACACAATGTTTTCTAAGGTTGTGTCCGAAACAAAAAATAACTTAGAAATCTTTGTTACCATAGAATTAAATGTTTCTAATCCTGAACTTTTACGAACTGATGGAATGTACAAATAGACTGCTATTTTCTTTATTTTATCGTAATAAAGGTAATCAATATCCAGCAAAAACGAATGTGGATTCATAAACCAATCTCCACACACAAGCAGTGGCTTTAATATACTTTGCCACAAGGATATATAATCCTTTGGTGATACTTCGCCGGCGAAATATTGAAGCTTACTGAGTATTCCAACTTTATAAGTAAACTCAACATCGCCGTTAACCTTCTTGTAATGAAACGGTAATGTAAACTCCGGTTTATCCACCTGCATTGTAAATAACGCATTTTTATCTACTTCAATTGCAGGGATTTTTGTAACTATAGACATTCCTGTCATAAAGTCACATTTGTTATCAATCTCATAACTTTGATAATTCATAGGGTAACTCTCCTCTTATATTCTATTAATGTTATTATTTGCCAACCACGTTCGGTTAACACCGGTGCACTTCCTTTATAAAAACTCTTTGCTTCAAAAAATACTGCTTCTATAACTAAATCGCCAAACAGGTTTATATATCCCCATTTGTTACCTATTTTTACTGCTGCTAAATGCTCTCCAAAAGACAACGCATCATCATAAATAAACTCTATCTTTACATTTCCTTGTGTATCAATAAAACCCCATTTATCATATAGTTTTACCGCTGC
>JAITFS010000130.1 GCA_031281195.1 Oscillospiraceae bacterium | reverse complement strand
AAACATGCTTCGAGTATATGATGTGCATTTTTGCCGTCTAACATGCGAATATGGATTGTGATTCCTGATTTTCTTACAAAGGCTTGCAAAAACTCTTCAAAAAGCTCTGTGTCCATCTCACCAACCTGCCTGTCAGGCAATGGTAAGTTAAGACTAAGAAATCCTCTGCCGGATATGTCTATCGCACAAAGCACAAGTGCTTCGTCCATTGGTAGAGTAACATCTGCATATCTGTTAATTCCTCTAGCATCACCAACCGCTTCTGCAAATGCTGTACCAAGACAGATTCCAATGTCTTCAACAGAGTGGTGTCCGTCAATATGTGTGTCACCCTTGCAGATTATATCCAGGTTAAACTTGCCATGTCGTGCAAAAAGTTCTAACATGTGGTTTAAGAATCCAACCCCAGTGTTGATGTTACTTTTTCCTGTTCCATCAAGGTTTAGTGTAAGTGATACATCAGTTTCAGTAGTTTTTCTGGTAATAGTATTTTTTCTCATAGTTACTTATCCCTTCGCATTGAATAGTTTATATTTTACGTTTGGTAGTTTGAGGACAATTTTACAATCCTTCTGTCATTCCGTACTTGATACGGAATCCCCTGAATATAATGTTCTGTCGTAGGGGATTGCGAATCAAGTTCGCAATGACGGGTTATTTAAGGTTTCTTATTACATCAATTAATTTTTCCATTTGTGGTTTTGTTCCTATTGAGATTCTTATATAGTCGGATATTCTTGGTGTGCTCCAGTTTCTTACTAAAACACCTTTTTCTTTTAGTGCTAAATACAGTTCATATCCTTTGATTTTTGGATGCTTTGCAAATACAAAATTTGCTTTTGAGTCGGTGAGTTCAAAACCTATCTCTTTTAGTCTTTTTGTCGCATACTCTCTAGTTTCAATTATTTCTTGATGTTTTTCCTTGTAGTATTTTTCTTCGTTTAATGCAATCTCGCCCATTAATAGTGTAAGCCTGTTTACATTATACGGATTAAATGAGTTTTTCATAATCTTTAAGTCGTTGATAATTGGCTCTTGTGCAATTGCATAAGCAAGGCGTGCTCCAGCCATTGAGCGACCTTTTGAATATGTGTGTATAACTAGCAAGTTGTCATATTTTTCAATTAATGGGATTGCTGTTTCTCCACCATAATCAATGTATGCTTCGTCTATAACAATCAGATTTTCGGGGTTATTGCTACATAACTTTTCAACTTGTGTCAAATCTAAATATATTCCGGTTGGTGCATTTGGGTTTGCGATTATTATATCTTTTCCCGTGTTGATGTAGTCATTAATATTAATGTTAAGGTCATCATCAAGAGCGATTTGCTTGTATTTTACATCATACAGATTTGCATAAATTGGGTAAAATCCGTAAGTGATGTCGGGGAAGATTACGCCTTTTCTCGTAAAAAATGCAAGAAATGTAAATGCTAATAACTCATCAGAGCCGTTGCCAATAATAACATTACCAGATTTAACATTATATTTCTCAGCTATTTTATTTATCAGACGAAAACCCTCCGGGTCGGGATATAAATTGAGTTTTTCTAATTCTTTTTCTGTGATAGCTTCAATTACAGCTTTGGGTGGCGGATATGGTGATTCATTTGTGTTGAGCTTAATATACTCCATATCAAGGGGCTGCTCACCCGGTATGTACGGGTCAAGTGTGTTAAATCTATCTGCTAAAAATTTGCTCATGGATTGACCTCATTTTGTTTATCATTAGATTAGTTTAACAGTCTTTCTCTTAAAATACAAGTAGAGGGTAACACAGGGAGTTGGTTCTCTTGTGTTCTGTATTTCTCCTGTGTTACAATAATAAGTAGTTCAAAGCTCTTTTTGGAGGTTTTTGCATGACACTTGTTAACGATGCAAATTTTCATGATTTGCAATACATAACTGCTGATAATATTCATTCAAGCGATGTGATAGCTATATTTTCTACTAGAAATGGTGGAGTCAGCGGACAAACACCCGAGACTAAACATTTATACAGTATGAATTTGGCACATAATTTTTCTCCTGGTGAAGATGATTACGAAAATATAATCGAAAACTATAAAATAATCATGTCCTCACAAGGATTTGATATGAAATCTTTGGTAACACTACAGCAAAAACATACGAGTAATATCATTGTAGCTGATGATAATATTGTTAAAAAGTATCGAAGCAATCCATTAGGTTTCTGTCAAATATCCGAAGCAGCAGATGCTCTTGTTACCAATATTAAAGGTTTATTACTGTCAGTACGGACTGCGGATTGTGTACCTGTGTTGTTATATGATTCAAAAAACCAAACTATTGCTGCAATACACGCTGGATGGCGAGGAACGCTTACCGGGATAATCCAAAAAACTATAAAATGCATGACTAAAGAGTACAACACAAACCCAAAAGATATTAAAGTCGCAATCGGTCCGGCAATTGGACTATGTTGCTTTGAAGTTGGTTTTGAGGTGCAAGAAAGTTTTGTAAAAGAATATGGTGAAGATATTAACAAGTACTTCACAACACAACCGGAAAGTAAACCATTTTGTGATATTAAATCAATGAGTAAAGCATTTTTAATAGAAACAGGAGTACTTGAAGAAAACATAGAAGTATCAGATTTATGCACAAAATGTAATCCGGATTTATTTTTTTCCTATAGATTCAGCGGAGGAAAATGCGGATTGATGTCCAGCTTTATTGGTTTAAAGTAGAATCAACACTCTTTAATCCATGCAGAAATGTCATCAATTACACATTTTTCTATGTGTTGCGGTTTTTTATATTCCTTCATAGCTTTATTTATGCTTCCATAAACCGAAGGCATAAAAAGATGATTTAAGCCGTGGTATAGCTTAAATGTAGCGTTTGGTTTGCCTGCCATAATTTCTTTATATTTATCAAAATCATTTTCAACAGAGACTTGGAAATCAGCATCTCCTTGCATTATGAGTATTGGTTTTGTTAAAACCTTTAAGTAATTTTCAGCAGGTTTTAAGCCCCATTCTTTTAAATAATAAAGTTTATTATATTTACCGAGAAAAGATGTATTTTTTGCTTCTTCGTCAGATATGTTGTAAATCATATCCAGTTTTGCTCTGATGCCTTTAAGTTGCTTATTGGCAATCCACTTCAAAACAGGATTTAAACCTTTTACCGCAGTGTCCTGTTGCTCTATTAGAATTTCCTCAAGCTTGCGAGGTGAACCTGCAAGTAAGATAAGACCTGCATAATTTCCTCCTTCTGCATCAATTCGAGGGGCTAACATACCACCCATACTATGACCTGCGATAAAGATTTTATCATGATTTATGCGAGGTTCTTTTCGCAATAATTCTGTAGCAAATAGTGCATCTTCAATTGTTTCATCCCAAACAGTAAGACTGCTTGCGTCAGGTGCTGTCACCATTTGTTTTCCATAAGTTTTAGTACGTTTATTATAACGTATTGTTGCAATGCCTTGCTCTGCAAGGTCTTTCGCCATATCCTTAAAGAAGTAACAGTTTCCAATCTTTTCGTCCATGTCGTTTGGCCCTGAGCCGTGTACAAGCACTAC
>JAITFS010000010.1 GCA_031281195.1 Oscillospiraceae bacterium | reverse complement strand
GGGATGTTGGCACATTTTTCTTGAAGTAAGACAATTGTTTTTATAGTCTTTCCGTGTAAGGTATCCTTCATTTGATTCGCTAATTTTGCGATTTCAGGTAATTCTGCCATTTTGTTTCGACTCCTATAATCTTTATTTTATTGTTAACAGGATTAACACATATATTATACAAGTTGACGCAACGTCAATGTCAATGTTTTTTTTGAAATTATTAGCAACATTATTTGTAGAATGCAAATCTCAATAAGTTCCTATACATTAACATATTGATGTACCCTACATGATGTGATATACTCACAACTAAGAATAATTAAAACATAAAGAAAAAATTGTTAATTACATGATAGGAGTAAATGATGGATTTATTTGAACGAATAAGTTGTGATGTCAATGTAATGGGTGGAAAAGCGTGTATTAATGGAACACGTATAACAGTTGGTATGATACTCATGCTTATTAGTGAAGGTACAAGTATTGATAGTATCCTTGACGAATACCCACTTTTATCAGTTGATGATATAGCTGAAGCATTACGGTATGCTGCATGGGCTGTTGGTTCACGAGAGGAGATGTTTGTAACAGCATGAAGCTCCTGCTCGATATGAACATACCGTTAAAGTATCAAGACCTTTTAAGAAATAAAGGTCTTGATGTTGTACGTTGGTCAGAGGTTGGAGCCAGTAATGCTGAAGATATTGAAATAATGTCATACGCACGTAATAATGATTATATCGTATTAACATGTGACTTAGATTTTAGTGCTATTTTAGCAACCACTCACGAGTTGAAACCCAGTGTTGTACAAACCAGAGCATCGGTAATATACGCAGAAACTGCAGTTGATTTAATAACAACTGCTCTTAAAAATAACAACTGCTCTTAAAAATAACATCTGTGAATTAGAAAAAGGTGCTGTGTTATCAATTGATCTTAAAAAATCAAGACTTCGCATTTTACCTTTATAACTGATAGTACCAACTACATATCCCAATCAAACGATCATAAATTCTAAAAAACGGATGCAACATTCTTATAGGTTGTGTTATTTTTTTCTACTTATTCTTAAAAGTTTCTGTGATAAGTTTCATACAGCAGATCTTATTCTCTAAACACAGCGTATTGGTATAATAAAGTTTGTCTTATCAAATGGTAGAAAATTATCGTACAAGCAAACTACACCACCGTTACCTAATATTTTATCACTTTTATCAAGTGCTTTAAAAACATGAGTCAAACGCTTGTCAGGAGATGATGTTTTTTTTATCTCCAATGGATAAAGTGTACCATTAGCTTCCCATAATACATCAATCTCTTTATTGTCTTTGTCACGATAATAGTGTAAAAATGGTTGTTGCCCACAGTTGCAATAACCCTTAACAATTTCAGATACAACAAAGTTTTCAAGAATAGCTCCTGCTTGTGCTCCATTCATTAATGTTTCGATACTATTCCACTTTGCTAAAAATGCTACTAAACCACTGTCATAAAAGTAGAGTTTTGGCGATTTAATCGTTCTTTTGAGTAAATTATTTGAATACGGATGTAGATAAAAAATCAAACCAAGTGTTTCTAAAATATCAAGCCAGCTTTTTGCTGTTACCTGGTCAATTTCAGCATCATCAGCAATCGCTTTGTAGTTTACTAACTGTGCTGTTCGAGCTGTTACTGCAATCATAAAACGATGGAACTTCAACACATTTATATCACCCGACAAGTCACGTACATCACGCTCTATGTAAGTGCGGATATAACTTTCATAAAATCGATCCCTGTTGTCTGTGTCGTTGGCTATGATTTCCGGCATACCTCCATTAAAAATTCGAGTATAAATGTCAACAGGAGTTGCATCAGGGATGCTGTTAGCACGCTCTTTGAGATGATTAAAATCAATTTTAAGAGGCTCACACTTTTTATGATTATAGACTTCATTTTGTGACAGAGGGAACAAATCAAGCAAACCTACACGCCCTGCTAAACTTTCACTAACACCTCGCATAAGACGGAACACTTGCGATCCGGAAAGCCAGTAATCACCTTCTAGCTGTCGTTCATCCACTTGCATTTTGATATAACTAAACAACTCCGGAGCATATTGCACCTCGTCAATAAATACCGGTGGAGAATAAGTATTTATAAATGTTGCAGGGTCATTTTTTGCCAAATCACGTAATACCATATCATCGAGAGTAACATATCTTCGGTCGCTGCCCTCCATTAGTTTTTTCATCATGGTAGTTTTTCCGACTTGACGCGGTCCTGTCACTAGTACAACTTTGAATTGACTTGCTACTCTTAAGAAAGTAGATTCCATATCACGTTTGATGTAATGCATAATGCAATTCCTCTCGGCTAATATATGAATTATATACTATAATAGCCGAAATGATGTGTTTTGTCAATAGATACTTATACTAAGGACGGTGTCAAGTTGTTCTTGGAGTTTTCCCGATAAAATATTAACTGACATTACTAAGTCTGCCCAGAGCATCTAAAGCAACCTTAGTGCCTGTGGTTTTTTTAGATATCATGTTCTCA
>JAITFS010000220.1 GCA_031281195.1 Oscillospiraceae bacterium | reverse complement strand
TGGATTGCTATATACCCGACAATAGCGGTTGCTTTTACAAGTTCTACAAAACCTTTGGTATATCCGGGTAAAGCACGTTGGATAGCTTGGGGAAATGTTATTAATAAAAAGGCTTTAGTTGATGAAAATCCGATGCTTCTCGCTGCTTCGATTTCCACAGGGTCAACAGTTTCAATCGCACCTTTTAGGTTTTGTGCGATACCAGCTGCTATTATGAATGAAAATGCTATTATAGCTATCAGAACATTTGAGATGCTTGAGTGTCCAAAAATGATATAGTAGGTTATCATTAATAATACGACAATAGGTGTTCCATGTATTAAACCACAGTAGAAGTTGCTAAACCATTTAACAAGCTTGCTTTTCCGTGTAAGTAACCAACAGACGAAGAAACCGAGAAACGTACCAAATATCTGTGCGAAAAAAGCTATGGTCATAGTTACTCTAAGTCCATCTACAATCATCAACCAACGATTATCGGTGAGTAAATTCCGCTCAATACCTGTTTTCACCCATTCAATAAATCTTCCTCTCATAATGGTTAATGCATTTTCGTCTGTATCCGGTGATACATCACCATCAGTTCTTAATGCGAGGATTCCATGTTGTTCATAAAAATAAGGTTCCGAGAAAAGCACACTTTGCTTACGCTCTTCGGTTATTGCCATACCTGTAATGCTAATGTCTGCTTTGCCACTGATAATGTATGGAATCAACCCGCCAAACTCCATAGCGATAAACTCAATTGTTTTTCCTTCATAAGCTCCGAATCGTAATGCAAGCTCCACACTAAACCCTTTGAAAGTACCATTTTCACCGATGTAGGCATACGGAACAATGTCCGGAGTTGTTGCTACTGTTACAACTCCATTTTCACCATGATTTTGTATATCCGGCATTTGTGCGTCTAAATCAACTGATTCTCCTAACCAACGGTTTTGCATTTCAGCAAGTGTTCCATCTTCTGTAATAGCAATGAGAAATGTGTTAAACCTATCAATAACCGATTGATCTCGTGAAATTGCACCTGTACCATAACTGAAAATCTCTTTTGGTACAGGTATCGCTACAAAGGTATCTGTGCCTAGAGTAGAAGCCATTATTTTTACAATTGTCAAAGCTTCCATAAAGCCTTCTATACGTCCGCGTCGCATATCCTCTATGGCTGATGAACTATCCGAGTAAAACTGCGGAATCGCTTTTATTATCTCTGTAGTATCAACAGTAAGACTTCCGGGTATAACACCAATATATTTACCTTCAAAATCGGTGTAGCTACGTTCATAATTCGCCTTTGCAGTTGAACATGCTGCAATTAATGCTGTTATAATTATTGCGATGATTATTATCGCTATAGTTCTTTTTGTCATCTATTCTCCACAAACTTTTACTCTTATCATATTCCAAGACAGTGGTTTTAGTATTGCCTTTAGAATGTTTCCATCTACACTGCTTTTTTCTGAATCTTTTGGTTCAACCGGAGCTGAGTTTACTGTATTTGTTTGTTTTTTATCAAACCCGCAGATTTCAGAAAACTCAATCACACTTTCTACAACAAAATCTTGTAATGTAAGCAAAAACTCAATATTTTCTTCTTCTGAACGATTTACTGCAAAGACAGTGATTTCGTTATCATTTTCGTTATGAATTACCACGGATTCAATAAGTGGTACGTCACTGTATTCCTCGCTATCATAAACTGCTACATCCAAGTTGTGACGAAGCACTGTGCCGTGACCATAAGTTGCAGCTTGCTTAAACGGGAAAAATGTTGTTTGCCGCCATGCTGAACCGCCTGTTTCTGTCATTATCGGAGCTATGACATTTACGAGCTGAGCAAGGCACGCGATTTTCACTCTGTCGCAATTTTTGAGCAGAGTTATTAGCAAACAACCAAGAAGCAGTGCATCTTCAAAGTTATATATATCTTCGAGGATTGGAGGTGCTTTCTGCCACGGTTCGTTTTTACTGTCTTTTTCATGTGAATGATACCAAATATTCCACTCGTCGAAAGAAAGATTAATGGTTTTTTTGCTGTGTTTTTTTGCTTTTATATAGTCACAAATAGCTGTAACACTTTTGATAAACCTATCCATTCCAACTGACATAGCTAGATAATTCTTTATATCATTTTTTTGATTTCCATAATAACTATGTAGCGAGAGATAATCAATATGCTCATAAGTGTGTTCAAGCACTGTTGCTTCCCACTCGGCAAATGTTGGCATCTTTATAAATGAACTGCCACATACCACCAGCTCTATGCTTGGATCTACAAGCTTCATTACTTTAGCTGATTCTGCTGCAAGTCGTCCGTATTCTTCTGCTGTTTTTGCACCAATCTGCCAGGGTCCATCCATTTCGTTCCCTAAGCACCATGTTTTTATCTTAAAAGGTTCTTTTGCACCGTTTGTTCGACGCAAATCGCTCCAATATGTACCACTCGGATGATTGCAATATTCCACAATATTTCTCGCTGCATCAATTCCTCTTGAACCAAGGTTTATAGCCATGTTAATTTCTGCGTTAACCTCTTCCGACCAATCCATAATCTCATGCAGTCCAACTTCATTTGTTTCAATCGTACTCCATGCAAGGTCAAGTCTTTTTGGGCGGTTTTTTACAGGTCCAATGCCGTCTTCCCAGTTGTAACCGGATACAAAGTTACCGCCGGGATAACGAATAAAAGAGGTTTTTAACTCTTTGACTAAAGCCTTTACATCATTACGAAAACCTTTATTATCTGCGTTTTTATGCCCCGGTTCATAAATCCCTCCATAAACAGCTCTACCTAAGTGTTCGAGGAAAGAACCATAAATCCTGGAGTCGATCTCGCTAACTGTAAATGCACGATTAACTGTCATTTTAGCCTTCATTAGTAAATCCTCCTTTAAAATGTGACATCATTATACTATAATAAAAAAGGAAATTACATAGCTATCTTTTCTCTTGTTTGTGTGTTGACAATTATGTTATACTTAGCTTATGGAAATTATAGATATTTCTCTTGATGAAAAAGTAATTGATATACCTTTAGACGATGAAATTACTGTGTTTGTGCGAAATGCCACAATTGATGATTTTATCGCTATTTATCTGCTTAATATCTACGGGCTTGGGTATGATTATCCTATGGAAAAAACAAAAAAACGTGTTGCTTCCATTCTCTTAAATACTAATGCAAAGCTGCTGGTTGCTGAAGTTGATGGTAATGTTGTCGGGTATGCGCATGCTGTTGATTACGACTGCTCATATTCCGACTCACTAAAAAATCTGCTGGCTATTGCTGTTGATGAAGAGTATAAAGGCAAAGGTGTTGGACGTGCTCTTATTACTGCTGTTGAAAAATGGGCGCTTAGTTCCGGTTCTGTTGGTGTACGCTTAGTTAGCAGTATGTATAGAACCGGATCGCACAAGTTTTACGAAAAATGCGGTTACTCTGTAAGAAAAGATCAAAAAAATTATGTAAAACTATTTTAATTGTTTATTATAGCCGGAAATGATGATTTTTCACACTTTTGAGCTGTTTTTTCTACATTCAAATTCATATTGAGAAAATCTTTCGTTTATGTATATCATATATATAAAAAA
>JAITFS010000209.1 GCA_031281195.1 Oscillospiraceae bacterium | reverse complement strand
ATATTCTTGTGCTGTATTGGCACTTTTCGTGTACTGCCACTCCTTTGACAGCACAGGCAACTAGCCTTATTCATATTATCGGCATTTAAAAGCAAAACTTTAGCATTTTATGATATAATATTTATAAAAACTATAAAAGGAGCGAGGATTTGAATTATTTTGAAACAGCAGTATTTTACCAGATATTTCCTTATGGGTTGTTAGGAACCAGTCAAACAAATGATTTTACATCTCAGCCATCAGATGGATTTATAAAGCTTCAAGAGTGGTTGCCACATATTTACAATCTTGGTGCTAACGCTTTGTACCTTTGCCCTATTTTTGAGTCAACATCGCATGGGTATGACACAAGAGATTACAGAATAGTAGACCGCCGTCTTGGTACAAATGATGATTTAAAAGCTTTCGTAAAAGCTTGTCATGAAAAAGGCATAAGGGTTGTGCTTGATGGGGTGTTTAATCATGTTGGGCGTGACTTTTTACAATTTCAAGATGTGATAAAAAATCGCGAAAACAGTGAGTACAAAAATTGGTTTAAAATTAACTTCGATGGTAATAGCTCTTACAATGACGGGTTTTGGTATGAAGGTTGGGAAGGGCATTTTGCACTGGTTGAATTAAATCTGGCAAACCCCGATGTCAGAGAATATTTGTTTAACTCAGTAAAAATGTGGATAAATGAGTTTGATATTAATGGTTTACGTTTAGATGTTGCGTATTTACTGCCGCATGATTTCTTGCGTGAATTATGCTCTGTGTGCAGAGATATAAAACCGGATTTTTGGGTAGTTGGTGAAGTTTTACACGGTGATTATAATGTAATTCTAAACGCAGGTACTATAGACAGCGTAACAAACTATGAGTGTTACAAGGGTTTATACTCCAGCTTTAACTCAACAAATATGTTTGAGATAGCATATTCTCTTAACCGTCAGTTTGGAAATGAAAACTGGACACTTTATAAAGGTCGCCACTTGCTAAACTTCGTGGATAATCATGATGTTTCACGCATAGCTTCGCTCTTAACAAATAAAGAGCATTTAGCGCTTATATATACGCTGCTATTTACAATGCCGGGTATTCCATGCATTTATTATGGCAGTGAGTGGGGAGTATTAGGTGAAAAAGGTAATGATGACTGGGTGCTTAGACCAAGGTTTGATATACCGGAATGGAGCGAACTGACAGAGTTTATTTCAAAGCTTGCCAAGCTTCATAAAGAGAATAAATGCTTAACCAATGGTAATTACGAGCAGCTTTATCTGACCAACTCGCAATACATCTTCTCAAGAAGTGTTGATGGTAAACGTGTGATGATAACAATAAATATCTCAAACGAAGAACACATTGCTCACTTTAATGCAAATGCAGGCTGTGGTACAGACGCTTTAACAGGTGAAAAAGTGGACTTCGGCGGTGGCTTACGCTTAAAACCGTACTCCGCAATGGTCGTGGTGGAAATGGGGTGAGCAGGAAATATTACTTAAAAAATATCCAGCCATTCTAAGCTTGCTTGAGGACGAATTACCGTAACATCAGGATATTTATCTTGCATAAGTTTTTCAAATGATTCTGTATTTACTGAGGATGAAATTGGCGGGAATGAGTCGTCAAAATGATCCAGCATAATCTTCTTCGGTTGTAGCCTTTCTACAATAGGCATTGCATAATCAGCAATATCTGAATGTCCTTGAAGGGGAAGTACCAAAAGGTCCATATCCCGGGGGTACTTTGTGTTCTCGTCAAGGTTTAAACTACCCAAAATGAGAATACTTTTATTCTTTACGATAATGTTAAACGCTACTGTTTCACCCGCTTCCGGATATTCTTTGTTTTCATGTAGAAAATCTATAAATTTTCTCCAGTACTTTGGAATACGCGGACTCATTAATGTTTTTATCAGAAGTGCTTTGTCAAAGACGACATGTTGCCCTTTTATTACATTTATTTCAAATGGTCCTATGTTTAAAACATCTCCGGGCTTAATACTTTGAATCCTTTGTTTGTCAATACCTAAATGAATCAAGGTTTCACGAGGTGTATCTGTACAATACACCTTGTTATTTCCATCACCTTGCTCAAATACCAAAGGTATAGCGGAAATATGGTCAAAATGCCCATGAGTAACCAGAATATTATCAACCTCAGACATTTCACCTACAGGTGGTTGAAAAATCTCTTCATTGGTTGGAATAAAAGGATCAAAAAGTAGCTTAGTACCATCCTCCTCCATAATCATAGTAGCTGTCCCAAACCATTTTAATCTCATATCAATGACCATACCTTTCATTTTATTTATTATAACTTACTCATTATAGCTTACTCATTCAAATTCTGTCAAAGACTTTACGAGTTATCTGTTTCATTGTTAAATTCTCGTAAACTTGTATTAATAAATGCAACAGATAATAAAAGGATGGTTGCATTTAACTTGTCAGTTTACTTTTATCACTTATTAACTACAGATTTTGAGGAAACAATTGCTTTTATGTGAGTTTCATTGTATAATCCTATTATTGGAAACGGAAAAGTCTATTAGGTTTCCTACGGTAGACAGGAAGAGTGGGCACTCTCCCTATCCTACTGGTGTGAAAATCCCACACTAGCAATAGCAAACACTATACCGTATCTAGATTATATTGCATTTTTTAACATTAAGCAATATCTAAAGGTTACAATTGGTATTACAGCTATGTGTGTGATGACATACATAGCTTTTTCGTTTTCCGAAAATTAACAAGTTTTGGAGGATTATATAATGGATAATAAAGATGATAATAATTCTGAAGAAAATATCGGTTATGTTAAGTTTGAAGCTACATTTTGGCTAATGTTTGCTACTGCTTTGATGGCTATTGCAACGGTAGCAAATGATATATTTGCACCTGCTGACTCTATAAGGAAAACTATAATTGCAATTCTATTGATTATATATACAGGTATAATTATTATTGGAGGGTTTTACTATAAAAATAGAGTTTATAAATTATACAGAAAAATCAGTAATCAGACTTTTGAAATAAAAGATTTGCTAGATAAGAAAAAAATCGTTCAAACAAGCGAAAGTAAACAAACTTTAGAAATTGAATAACCCCGCAAGCCCTTGCAATCGCGGCACAATCCAGTTAACTAGAAGTTAATATATGATATTGCTATACATAACAAATTATTAAAGAACGGTAAAATCTCAATGAATAACAATAAACAAAGTTTATCGAAAAAGAAAACTGTTGCTATCATAATATCTTGTATTCTAGCTGTTGGCTTAATAACAACAGGGATTACATTGTATATTATTGAAGAAAACAGAAAACAAGATGACCTAAACCAACAACAATCAGAAAATGAATTGTTGGATTCAATTCTTGCACAAATTAACGAGTTTGAAAGACAATTCAATAATGCAAACGAAAGAGAACAAAAACTACAACCTTATGCTGATTTGTCTAGTTTATATGATGACTTTGAAAACAATGTTTTCCCCGTTCATCACGAACTTATAAGAAATCAAAGACAAGCTAGCATAGTAAACAGATTTAACGAAGTTTTCAGATTAAAAGAAAACTGGTTTTACAATCATTATGTGGAATTGATAACTGATGTAGAACAACAAGCAACGGATATCACAGTAAACTGGGAAGATTATTATAACAAGATTGCTTCGGATATAAGTGAAATAAATAGTCAATTTCAAGATATAATAAGTAATGATAATGAAGATGAAGAAATAGAACTGACACAAGTAATTTTAGAAATATATAACAATTTAATAATTACTATGAAACTATTTCTTGAAAATGGTTTCACAGACGACAAAATTACAGACGTAGACAACATAATTGAAAATATAAAAGATATTGATAGTTTAATAACTCAAGATAGCATTATTATTGACCAAAGATTGCAAGAGCTTTCAAATAAAAGCATAGCAATCATTGATAACCTAAGTCTGCAATTACAAAACGAGGATAGAAATAATGTAATAAATCAATTTGAAACACTAATTGCAGATATTTATAGTTGGTTATTAAATTATTATTTAGAATTATTAAACGAGATTGCAAACATTGAGCTATTAAACGAGAGGGAAACATTAGAAAACAAGATTGCTGACCTTGAAAACATAAAAATAACTGTTGAGAACATCGGTATTCTCGATGAAAATGATATGCAAGAATTCTTCGATAGAGTTGACGAGTTATTAGAGGAATACAATAGCGAACTTGAAGAAATTATTGAGCGTGAAAGATTAGTAAGGCAACAAAGACAATCAGCTTCAACACCGACTACATCTGCACCTGATCCACATCAAACACAAACAACGACTAATAATGTTAACCCTATGGAATTATTTCATTTATTAAATGTTTACAGAGAAGAAAATGGTTTGCCAGCGTTCAATTGGAACGTAACGTTAGCAAGCGCTGCACAAGAGCATGCAGAGACGATTGATAACGGTAGGAATTTTACTACTAGTGATGGGATAAACTGGCTTGATAGATTAAAAATTCATGGTTGGATAAGAGCTAGTAGTGGAGTAAATGTAACTGCATTATCAACACAAGATGCTTTTTCAACTATTGCGAATGTTGCAAGTGAACGAATATTAAATCCAAGATGGACTGAAATTGGGATTGGTGCTCATGTAATTTACTGTTCTGTTGCTCTCGGAGATTAAAAAAAGTCCAATTTTTCACATTATAAAACCTCCAAATTAGCTATGATTGACATAACACAGAGTGTTATGATTAGCATTATTTGGAGATTTTGGTAATCGTTGAAAAGAACACAAACGAAACATAGTGTTCTTTTTCTGGTTAAGAAGTTCACACTAATATAGAGCGTATCTGACATACTAGTTTGTTATTGTAAGTTTTTTATGCTCCATCACTCATTGTTGTTTCCTCCATTTGTTATTAAGTAAGATTATACCTGCGAAACCACAAACTATGCAATTCTTACGTTCATTTCTATTAAAACTTCGGCACAAATATTACTAACAATTATTTGTGAATTTTTGTTATTTTTAATTTCTGTGAAGTTAATAGGATTATTTATGATTTCAACATTAAATGCAAAATATCTATTATCAACTCTAAATAGGAATTGGAGTGAATTAGCAATTCCGGCAATTAAAGATATGTTTTCTCTTTTGAAAACAATACCGTCATATTTTTTATCATTTATAATATTAGTAATTTTATGTATTTCTTCAATAGGTGGTTGGAATGAAGGAATTGCAGGGAATACAAGAACATGGAGTTGGCGAGGAATTAGACAAAACAATGCACCAATTGTAAATAGTCCAACAAATGAGACATTTCCTATGTGGGATAGGGTTCAAGCACACTCAAGTTGGCACACGGGAAGATCCGTGATTTGGTGTTCAGCTGCGTTTACAGAGAGAATTCCCGAAATCACCTTAACAGAACCTACTCCGACACTACGTTGTTCGGGCACATATAGATGGGTTAGGTCGCCAGAGCATGATGAACATTGGAATTTTGGTGTTTCTGCAAGCGGTAGACTTGGTTGGAAACAGGATTTATATGCACAAAATCCATCTAATGGAATTCCTAGCTTTAATAATCTAAGACAACATCAGCTATCTTCACCATCAGGAATTAACAGATGTGAAAATAGACCAAATAATGGTTGGTGTTCAACTCCATTACAAGAATGGCTCAATCAGGCATCTTGGAATGCACTAACCACAGCTATATATGGGGGATGTAACAAAAGGAGATTTTATTCGTAATTTACTATATCACAAAATGGGATTTCAAAAAGTACCCTTTAGGGTGAGAGTTATCCCGACCAATCTGTAAAGCTAAGTCCATCAACTCTCTCAAAGTGTTTTACATTATTTGAATCAAGTGCATATATCATAGATTAACCTCACGTTTGAAGCCAACACGCTCAAAGTCAGGTACATCTTCATCAGATAAGTTAATAGATTTTATAAACTTATCAATTGCATTAAGTCGTTTCTTTATAGTTTTATTTTGCACGGGTTGTTCATCAAAAATTGTTACTAGAGTTCGTTTGTTTAACGGTATTTTAACTGTACCTTGCGGTACGAATTTATCTTGCTCAATAAAGTAGCCTTCATACACTTGTGCTTGCATCTATGCACCTCCATAAATAATTCATTGTTTTTATTGTACATCAATTTAATATTAAAGTAAATGAAAAATAGTTACTATATTGATTAAGTCTTTAAAATGATATATGCACAGAAATAAAGTGACAAGGTTGCAATAATGCAGAGTTTGATATAGGATAATCACATGTAAATTGAATGAATGTTTCTCAGTTAAACAGATTTAAAAGGAGTACAATTACATCATACAGTTTTTATCTCATTGTTATATTGATTTTGTTGCAAAACTCAGTAATTGAATGATATAATTGCAGTATAGAACATCTGAAGGTAATAGAAATGAATAAAAACCATGAAGTGAACAATGTATCCGAGCTTCTTGAAGCACCGGAGGGTGAGCATTATCAATTTAAGGAAGCAAAAGAGCGCTTCAGTTACACTGAAGCGTTAAAGATTTGTTGTGCTTTATCAAATGGTGGCGGTGGAAAACTTGTACTTGGAATTACTGACAAGCGCCCACGCAAAGTAGTTAACAGTAAGGCGTTCTCACAACCTGAGCGTACACGAGAAGGTCTAATGAATAAGTTGCGAATCAAGGTAGATTTCCAACTATATGAGTATGAGAAAAAACGAATTTTGGTTTTTGAAGTTGCTACAAGACCAATTGGACATACTGTTCAAGTAGATGGTGTTGCGTGGTACTATAAAGGAGATAGTTTAGAACCAATACCACCTGATATTTTACGTGATATATACTTCGAGGCAGAACCGGATTTTTCTGGTGATATTTGTCATGGTGCAACACTAGATGATATTGATAAAGCCGCTGTTGATGTCTTTAGAACTCTTTGGGTAGACGATAGTGGTAATAAAAGAATCAAAAATATTTCTACCGAACAACTCATGATTGATTGCGGAGTTATTATTAATGATAAAGTAACATATGCAGCTCTTATATTGTTCGGAAAAAACAAGGCATTGATGAAGTACTTGCCGCAAGCAGAAATCATTTTCGAATATCGTTCATCAAATGCCGCTGGTCCGGCACAGCAGAGAGAGGAGTTTCGTGTTGGGTTTTTTGCGAGTTATGACCGGATATGGGAGTTAATCGACCTGCGAAATGATTTGCAGCATTATCAGGATGGATTTCAAGTTCTTGGTATTCCAACATTCAATGAACGCGCAACTCGTGAAGCACTCCTTAACACCGTAAGCCATAGGAGTTACAGGTTAAGCGGTAGCATTTTTATTAAGCAATACCGTGACAGACTTGTTTTTGATAGTCCCGGTGGATTTCCGTCCGGAATCACAGTTAACAACATTTTGGAAATGCAATCTCCTCGAAATCACTTAATTGTAAATGTTTTTGCACTCTGTGGACTGGTAGAACGAGCAGGTCAAGGAATGAATTTGATGTACGAGTTATGTATCAAGGAAGGGAAAGCACTCCCGGACTTTAAAGGTTCAGATTCATATTTCGTGCGTCTAACTCTAAACGGGATGATAAAAGATGAGAAGCTTATACTACTTTTCAAAAGAATCGAGAATGATGTTGTTGATGATTTCATAACAGAAGACTTCTTAATAATCAACTCTTTATTCTATGAGCGGAGCTTACCTACAAGCCTTCGTTCCCGTGCGAAGTATCTGACAGAGCTTGGCGTTACTGAACATATAGGAAGAGGAAGGTATATACTGGCGCAGAAACTATTTGAGGAAGTTGGTGGATCTCTAACTCATTCTAGACAGGCAAGTTTTGATCGTGAAGAAAACAAGAAACAGATATTGATTCATGTGCGAATGCATAGCAGTAGAGGGACACCTTTGAGGGAGTTGATGCAGTTGTTACCAAATCATTCACGAAGTCAGATACAGAAACTACTCTATGAGCTAAGAGACGAAGGCAAAGTCCGAATAGATGGCAAAGCGAATAAATCCAGATGGTATTCTGTTTGATTGCTTCGAAGTTGCTCCAAGTTGCTCCGATTTCATATAAGCAAATAGTTTCTGACATACTGCATTTACAAGCTTTCTCGATATTATTATTATTTATTAGTTGCTCCAAGATACTCCAAAGTTGCTCCGAATTTAATACCATACCGAAAACAACCATATTTGTGACTTTTTCTGCAAGGTTGAGTCTTATAATTCAGCAAAAATAATCTAAGTTCTCTACGTAGCCGATAATTCCTTACAGCACATCCAACTATTCCAAGCTTGCTTGAGGACGGATTACCGTTACGTCAGGATATTTTTCTTGCATAAGTTTTACAAATGGTTCTGTATTTACTGAGGATGAAATTGGCGGGAATGAGTCATCAAAATGATCTAATATAATCTTCTTCGGTTGCAGCCTTTCTACAATCGGCATTGCATAATCAGCAATATCTGAATGTCCTTGAAGGGGAAGTACCAAAAGATCCATATCCCGGGGGTACTTTGTGTTCTCGTCAAGGTTAAGACTGCCCAAAATGAGAATACTTTTGTTCTTTACGATAATGTTAAACGCTACTGTTTCACCCGCTTCCGGATATTCTTTGTTTTCATGTAGAAAGTTTATGAATTTACTCCAGTTTTTGGGAATTCGCGGACTCAGTAATGTTTTTATTAGAAGAGCTTTGTCAAAGACAACATGTTGCCCTTTAATTACATTTATTTCAAATGGTCGTATTTTTTATGCTACACTTACCCCACTATATAAAAGGGGGATGTAATAAATGATTTATGGTTACATACGTGTCAGCAGCGATAAACAAACAATCGAAAATCAGCGGTACGAAATAAACAACTTTGCTACAAATAATAATCTATTAATAGATGGATGGATTGAAGAAACCATCAGTGGTACAAAAAACTATGACAAACGGAAACTTGGTGAACTGCTCAGCAGAGTAAAAGATGGAGATTTGATTATCTGTGCAGAACTTTCAAGACTTGGACGTTCTCTTTTTATGATAATGGATATCTTGAATATCTGTTTAAACAAAAACTGCCGTGTTTGGACAATAAAAGATAATTATCGGCTCGGAGATGATATACAAAGCAAAGTGTTAGCGTTTGCATTTGGTTTATCTGCTGAAATTGAAAGAAATCTAATCAGTCAACGGACTAAAGAGGCACTTGCTCGAAAACGTGCTGAAGGAGTTGTACTTGGTAGACCTCTTGGTAGTAAATCATCAAAAGTGAAACTATCAGGAAAAGAAGATTTTATTAGAGATTTACTCTGTCATAAAGTCCCAAAAACACAAATAACAAAAATACTAAATGTCAATAGAATGACAGTCGATACTTTTATTAAAAGAGAAAATGTAGTATATTAGAAAATGTATACAGTCAGTTTTAGTTCAAAGAGTTTTCAAGGCGTTGACTATGGCACGGTGCATAAAAAACACAAAAAAACAGTATAGAGATATATTTAATACATTATAACAAAAGGTGCATATTATGACATTAAATGAAATCCTTAAAGCAAAAGAAGGACATCACTTCGAATTTAAAGAAGCTAAAAACCATTTTGGGGTAAAAGAAGCCACTGAATATTTGTGTGCTCTCGCTAATCGAGGTGGTGGGCGACTTGTGCTTGGAGTTACAGATAAACGTCCACGTAAGGTTATAGGTAGTGAAGCATTTGAACAACCTGAAAGCACAATTCTATATTTTATGGATAAATTACACGTTCGATGTGATTTTGAGATTTATGAAGATGAACATTATAAGCGTGTTCTCGTATTTGAAATAGCTAGACGTCCTGTTGGTCTACCCGTACAGTTTGATGGAATAGCATGGTGGCGTGATGGTGATAGGCTTGTACCCATGCCAGAAAATGTACGTCGTATCATATATGCTGAAGGTGGTTATGATTTCACGTCCGAAATATGTAAAGGACTAACTATTGATGATCTCGACACAAAAGCTATTGAAATCTTCCGTAGCAAATGGTTTGATTACAGCGGTAATAAGCGGATTTCTAGACTTTCTGTAGAACAGCTACTCCGTGATTCTGATATATTAAAAGATGAAGGACTATCCTATGCTGCGTTAATACTTTTTGGTAAGCGTAAACCGTTACTCAAGTATCTACCTACCGCTGAAGTGGTATATGAATTCCGTACGACTGAGGCTTCCGGTCCGGCAGGAGCACGAGAAGATTTTCGTATAGGATTCTTTGTGTATTTTGACCGTATATGGGAGCTAGTGAACCAGCGAAATGAAAACCAACATTATCAAAAACGTTTCCAGATGTTGCCTGTGCCAACTTTTAATGAGATTGTTGTTCGTGAAGCTATTCTTAACGCAGTAAGCCATAGGAATTATCAACAGCGAGGTAGCATCTTTGTAAGGCAATACGCTCGCAAACTCGTGGTTGAAAGTCCCGGTGGTTTTCCATCAGGAGTAACCGCTGAGAATATTCTCGATAAACACGAAGCTCGCAATGGACTTATAGTAGCTGTTTTTCAACGTTGCGGTCTTGTAGAACGCTCCGGGCAAGGTATGAACCTAATTTATGAACAATCAGTGCGTGAAGCAAAACCATTGCCACAGTTTAATGGGTCTGACGATTATTGTGTTAAACTTACATTGGATCTGAAAGTAATTCATCCGAAAATGCTAGAACTTATGCAGCAAATAGACGAAAAAACATTGGATGTTATGTCAACAGAGGATTATCTGTTACTTGGTACGATATACCGTGGGGAAGATGTAAGTAACACAGACCCTAAGCGTTTTGAGCATCTTGTTAAACTAGAAATTATGAAATATAGTGAACATGGTATTAGCCCTACAAACGGTGGACCTATTTTTACAATCGGAAGTTTATCGGAACCAACTTCCGATAAACTTCCGATAAACACTTCCGATAAACACCAAATTGTGTTGGATTATATGGAAAAACATAATTATGTCACTACTGCAATGCTTGCTAAACTATTAAATATTACCCAACGTGCGTCATTGGATATCGTGAAAAAGTTAGAAGGTAAGAATTTAATTGTACGGTCTGGTACTAATCGTGATGCTAAATACAGATTAAAGAAATAGATTAAAGAAGAGTGCACACAATGGTCTAGCTCTGGCAATTGACCGGTGATCCGACCGTCATCTGCCAGAGCTAGTATATCTCTGTGGTTAAACGTGGTGTAAGTTTATCATAATGAAAATAATAAAGTGTGTATAAATATTGAATTTATTGTTACAACTATGATAAAATGTATTAAGAAAGTATTAAAAGGAAAAATTTACAATGAACAGACGTAAAGCAGTCGAGTATTCATGCAAAGTGACCAAAATCGTAGCAGGTAAACCTGTTGTAACACCTGACACTACTGATATTATCATTGGACGTGAAAAAACATTAGCGTACAAAATAATACGCAAGCATGAAGCTGCTGCAATAAATGAAAATGAACATAAAAACAGTAAAAACGATGAAATAAGCATCAAGTTTGATGCCTTAGTTTCGCACGATATTACTTATGTCAGCATTATACAAGCAGCCAGAGCGGCAGGAATGACTGAGTTTCCTGTGCCTTATGCATTAACAAACTGCCACAACAGCTTATGTGCTGTAGGTGGCACAATAAATGAAGACGACCATGTGTTTGGACTGTCAGCAGCGAAAAAATACGGTGGTATTTATGTGCCTGCAAATCAAGCAGTTATACACCAGTATGCAAGAGAAGTCCTCGCTGGTTGCGGCAAGATGATTCTTGGGTCAGATTCACACACACGTTATGGCTCGTATGGAACGCTCGGAATTGGAGAAGGTGGAGGAGAACTTGTTAAGCAACTGCTCGAAGGCACGTATGACATAGCTCCGCCCGAGGTTGTCCTTGTATGGCTTGAGGGTACACCAAAACATGGAATAGGGCCGCATGATGTGGCACTTGCTCTGATAAAAGAAGTATTCCCGGATGATTGTGTGAAAAATAAAATATTAGAGTTTGCAGGACCCGGAATAAACTCACTATCAATGGACTTTAGAGCAGGAATTGATGTAATGACAACAGAAACTGCTTGTTTAACATCAATATGGGAAACTGACGATAAAGTTAAAGCATTTTACAACGATGTTGGAAGACCTGATGATTTTATAGAAATGAAAATCGAAAATAATGCATGTTATGACGCGATTATTAAAATCGATTTATCAGCGATAGAGTCGATGATTGCTTTGCCATTTCACCCGTCAAAAGCTTTTACAATACATGAACTGCAAAACAATGCTAAAAACATTTTCGAAGAAATTGAAGCTTTGTGCAACGAAGAACTCGGAGATAAAGTTAAGCTTGATCTTATTAGAAATATTAATCAAGATGGTAATGTATTTTGTGAGCAGGGGGTTATTGTTGGTTGCGCAGGAGGTCTGTACGAAAACATCTCCGAAGCAGCAGATATACTGAGCGGTAAATCAATTGGTGATGATTATTTTGAGCTTTCAGTATATCCGTCATCAACACCTGTTTCACTTGCCATAACAAAAGACGGTATAGTAGAAGAATTAATAAAGACAGGTACGCTTGTTAAATCAGCGTTTTGCGGGCCTTGCTTCGGAGCAGGTGATACACCGGCAAACAACACTCTATCTATCCGACATGCAACCCGTAATTTTGCCGCACGCGAAGGGTCAAAACCAAATAATGGACAAATTGCGGCTGTTGCGTTAATGGATGCCCGCTCTATTGCAGCTACAGCAATAAATGGTGGTATACTTACAGCCGCAACTGATATTGATTATGCTATTACACCTCGTGAGTACATATATGACAGCAGTATATATGAGAAACGTTGCTACAATGGATTTGGAAAACCAAATCCATCTGTGGAATTACGTCTTGGACCAAACATCACAGATTGGCCAAGGTTTTTAAAACCGGAAGAAAATCTACTACTAAAATTATGTGCTATAATTCGCGATGAAGTCACAACAACAGACGAGCTTATACCGTCCGGTGAAACATCATCATATCGCTCTAATCCAAAAGCACTTGCGGAATTTACATTATCTCGCAGAGTTCCTGAGTATGTTGAATCAACTAAAGCAGTGCAAGAAATGGATGAAGAAAGACAAAATGGCAAACTACCTACAGAAGTAAAGCTTATACTAAAAATGATTAACAAAGACATCAGTAACACCACTATTGGCTCATGCATTTTTGCGAATAAACCGGGTGACGGTAGCGCAAGAGAGCAAGCGGCCTCGTGTCAAAGAGTGCTTGGGGGTCTTGCGAATATTTGCTATGAGTTTGCAACAAAACGTTACCGTTCAAACTGTATTAACTGGGGTATTGCACCATTTACAATAAGCAAAAATGAACCATTTGATTATTCAACTGATGATTGGATTTACATACCTAATTATAGGAGTGCAATCCTGTCCGGAGCAGAGATTATTCCGGCAAAAATGATAAAACCCGGAGATATTATGCAACCACTACTTGCACCTCCCGGAGTTTTTGATATAATGTTAAAGTGTAATGGTCTTAGCGACGAAGAGAAAAAAATATTAACTGCCGGGTGTTTAATGAATTATTATATGGAAGTAAAACATACCCAGCCTGCAAATAGCACCTCATAAGAATAAAGAGGGAAGAAAACGAACACGGAAAGGCATAATACAATTGAAGTCATTTAAGATTGAAAGCTCTGCAATCACACATATTGGAGCGGTAAGAGAGCATAACGAGGATAATTATTATATAAACGGGAAATACAGACAAGATAGCAGTATTGGAACAGAAGGTTATTCCGATAACAAAATTCGAGATGCATATCTTTATGCTGTATGTGACGGAATGGGTGGTGAGAGCTTTGGTGAGCTTGCCTCACTTATTGCTGTCAGCGTTTTAACTAAGTTTCAAAATGCTAATTTGCGAAAATCTATGGCTGATATAATTCGTGTCACAAATAGATTAATTTGTGATGAAATAAAAAAATACAAAGGCAGAAGCGGTGGAACAACACTGGCGATGTTTAGTATTCAAGATAATAAAGCTGTTTCTTACAACTTGGGAGACAGCAGAGTATATTTGTGCAGAAATGAGGATTTATACTTATTATCTGAAGATCATGTTGAAAAAACAGAGAAAAAAAATAAACTTACTCAATATTTAGGAATTTATCACGAAAAGAAGGTTATAAGGCCATATATTTCAAAGGATATAAAAATAAAGAAAAATGATGTATATATGCTCTGTAGTGACGGTTTAACAGATGTTGTAAGTAATGATGATATTGCAGATATTCTTTCATTAGAAAAAGAAAGTACAGCAAATTTAGTAAAACTACTTGCGCACGCTTCTCAAAATAATGGTGGAAAAGATAATGTTACCATAGTTGTAATAAAAGTAACTTGATAAGAGCTAACGGATGGTTTGAATACTACACTTCAAACTAAAAATGGAATGAAATATTAATATGAATATTGTAAGAGGTGAATCAAAAGTAAGGATAGCAGTTTTTGTTATACTTGCTTTATTAGTGCAAATACCTTGGGTAACCTTGGTTTACGGTATATTTAATGATGATGAGAATAACGATATTGTATCACCACCCGGAGTAGTTTCTCCCGGATCGGATTTACAAGATGGTCAACCCGGTGATATAAACCAACCTGTTATAACCACACCAACACCACCATTACCACCATCACCGGTAGAAAGTATTTATGATATATATCAAATAAATCAAGAAGTTTATGAGCAGCTTGATGCTTTATCAGAACAATTTAATACAGTTGCTGTTAGTATAACAGCGTTTGATGGTGACCGTGGAGATTTTTTCACATATACTTATGGTCTCGAGGAATTAGGTACTGAGCTGCAAACAAGTATAGATACTAAATATCGTGTAGCTTCTATATCAAAAATAGCGGTTGCGATATGCACTATGGCACTGGTTGACGCCGGTTTGTTAGATATAGATGCAGATATTTCAGATTATCTTGGTTATTCAGTTAGAAATCCAAACTATCCGAACACGCCAATAACCGCTCGTATGCTAATGCAGCACACATCATCAATATGTGATACTGAGGCATTTAACATTCCACCCGGTGGAACAAGAAGCTCAAATGAGCAGTTATTGCAACTGGACATGACATATAGAAACCGTGAACCTGGAGAAAGATATGAGTATACAAACTTTGGAACATCAGTGTTGGCAGCAGTTTGTGAATTAGTATATGGAAAAACCTTTGATATAATTGCACGAGAAATATTGTTTGCACCATTAGGTATTGATGCCGCTTTTGATTCTAATAGATTAATAAATAAAGATAACATAGCAGTTTTATATAATGAAAGACACGAAAGAACACGCTCTGTTGAAAGACATTTTGATTCAAAAGATTCAGGAGAGATACTAGGGCATGATAACCATCTTGCACAAGGAAACTTAACCATAACAACATTAGATTTTGCTGTTATGCTTGCAATGCTTAATAATGATGGTGTTTATCGAAATGTTAGAATACTGTCACAAGAATCAGCACGGGAGATTAACAATGCCAATACTCAAGGAGCATTATACAATCAAGGATTTTTCACAAGATTATCTCCGATAGCGTTTATGCCAACAGGACAAGCCTATTGGCACACCGGTAATGCTTATGGTTTATTTGCTCAGTTTATTTACGCTGCGGACGGGACAAACCGTGGAGTTGTTGTAATCGCAGTGGGTGCTGACTCACAACGAACTGCTGACAACAGAATAGTTGTTTGTAACGAGATGTCGGCACTTGCGTTTACACTATTAAATGGCGAAGGATAACAAAACATCGATGTTACAATTGTAACACCGATGCTTCTATTTTTATATTAATAACTGTTTACCCTTGAAGCTCTGCAATCAGGGCATCAATTTCATTTTGGCTGAGTAATCTGCCGGGGTCATCACCACTATCATCTGCACCGGGTGAATTGGAAGCAGGTTGATAATCTTTTATCGCTGTGGGAATATCGTCAGTATCAAACTCATGGACTGAACCATTTACAGCTTCTACAATATGCTCACGCCCAAGCTCGGGAAGACCGTTAAAGAACCAAAACAATACTTTGTAAACATGCTCGGGGACAACCAGCAGCATTGTTTTTGTCCTAAAAATCTTAACCATGTTGTTCATATATGCAATGATACGGTTAGCTGTGTCTTTTACAGTTTCACCATTAGGAGTTGCGGCATTTCCAAACCAACTGCTAAGTGCAAACATATCAACCTCAGAAATAAGCTTACCCTCAAGGTCGCCAAAAGCACGTTCGTAAAGCTTTAATCCTTTTGTAATTTTTGAGGTGTCAAAACCTAAACCAAAAGCAATAATCTCAGCAGTTTCTATAGTACGAAGCTGTGGAGACGAAAGAATCATATCAATGCCTTTGCCTTGGAGTTGCTCTGCTGCAGCCTCTGCTTGCTTTTTTCCTTCATCATTTAGTGGAGGGTCACTGTTGCCGATGATTCGCCCTTCAGCTTCAAAATCAGTTAAACCGTTTATCACAACAAAAGCTTTCATTTGTGAACTTTCCTTTCACATAGTTTAAGTTTGTTTACGTGTGCTAACATTATACACTAAAGAAAAACAAATACAACTAAAAATCATAAATCTTGACAACATTTTGATTACATGTAATACTCTATTTTATGAAAAAGCTGTATGTAAAAAAACTTAAGGATAATACCATACTGCCAAAGCAACAAACAGAGGGAAGTGTTGGGTACGATCTATCCGCATGTCTTGAGCAGGATGTTATTATAAATGCCGATGAAACTCACTTGATAAGCACCGGTTTTGCTATCGCTTTAGAACCAAAGCACGCCGCATTTATATATGCAAGAAGTGGACTTGGGATAAAACAGGGGATTATCCCGGCAAACTGTGTTGGAGTTATTGATTCCGATTACAGAGGTGAAGTGATGGTGGGTCTACGCAACACATCAAAAGTTCCGTTCACAGTTAAGCATGGTGACCGTATTGCACAACTGGTTATTGTCAAATGCGAAACCCCCGATATAATAGAGAGTGAAAACCTTGACGATACAGAACGAGGTGCAGGTGGCTTCGGCTCCACCGGATAACTTAGGGAGTAGGATTGTTGTAGGGGCGGATGGCAATCCGCCCGAAAATAGCGGGTGATTTGTAAAGTTAGGAGATTAGAAAATGCTACCAGTTTATTCAGTAGTAGTTCCGGCATATAATGAACAGGAAGTTATAACAGAGTCGTACAACCGGCTTACTAAGGTCATGAAAAGCATTGGTGAGACTTATGAGCTATTGTTTGTAAATGATGGGAGCAAAGACAATACTGCGAATATTATCGCAGGGTTTTGTCAAAACGATGAATCGGTTAGGCTTATTAATTTTACACGAAACTTCGGACACATGGCTGCTATTTCAGCAGGTATGGAAAACGCTCGTGGTCAGGCAATATTTATAATTGATGCAGATTTGCAAGACCCGCCGGAGATATTTCCGGAGATGGCAGAAAAATGGAAAGAGGGTTATCATGTCGTTTATGGAAAACGCACAAAACGAAAAGGTGAGTCATTTTTTAAGAAGTTAACAGCAAAGGTTTTTTACCGTTTTCTCAGAAGCATGACATCTGTAGATTTACCATCCGACACGGGCGAGTTCAGGTTAATTGACAGAAAGGTTTGTGATGCTGTTAATAAGCTTCCTGAAAAAAACCGTTATATTCGAGGTCTTGTAAGCTGGGTAGGTTTTAAGCAAACTCCTGTGGAGTATGTTCGTGAAGAGCGTTTTGCAGGAACTACAAAATATCCATTTAGAAAAATGATGGCATTTGCAATGGATGCAATTACCTCTTTTTCGCATAAACCGTTAAAACTCGCAACAACTCTTGGAATGATAATCTCTATAGCGAGTTTTCTTTATATTTTGCTTGTTCTTTATCAGCATTTTTTCACTGACTTAAATATTGCAGGCTGGGCATCAACAATAGCAGCAATTCTCTTAACGCAAGGAATTGTTCTGATGATTTTAGGTTTAATGGGCGAATATATCGGCAGAATATACTCAGAGCTACAAAACCGCCCAACATACATAATTCAAGAAATAATCGAAAAAGAAGAAAAATAACTATATAAATTGTTTTATATAATCGGTGTATATGGTATTTTTTAGCGGTTTCTTCCGAAACGCTGAGCCTCCATGCTCAGAGTTTCGGCGCTACACCGTCCATGGTTTCGCTCTACGAAACCGAAAAAACACATATACACCGATTATTAACTAAGCAGTTTCGATGGTGTTAGCTTTTTGTAAGCCTAGTTTTTCTATTGCGGCTTCACGCATTTTATACTTCATGATTTTGCCGGCAGCATTCATCGGAAACTCTGTAACAAAATCTACATAACTTGGGACCTTATGCTTTGCCATATTAGCATGTACAAAGTCTTTTACCTCTTGCTCGGTTAATACTTCGTTATCCTTAAGAATAATACAAGCCATAATTTCCTCGCCATATTGTTCAGACGGAACACCTATGACCTGCACATCTCTTATCTTTGGGTGAGTATAGAGGAACTCCTCGATTTCTTTCGGATAAATATTTTCACCACCGCGAATTATCATATCACGAAGCCTGCCTGTGATACGAAAGTTACCCTCAGGTGTACGGCATGCAAGGTCACCGGTATGAAGCCAACC
>JAITFS010000164.1 GCA_031281195.1 Oscillospiraceae bacterium | reverse complement strand
TATTGTTTGTAAATAGAAATTGTGTTATATTAACATTTGCGTAGGGGCATAGCTCAGTTGGTAGAGCGGCGGTCTCCAAAACCGTAGGCCGAGGGTTCAAATCCTTCTGCCCCTGCCAAGAGAAATGCCTGTAGTTGTAGTGACTACATGGTTCATCTTTACACTTTTACCAATTTTATACTAAAAAAGCAGCACTAAACCCTCAATAACACCCTAAGGAGGTTGCATATGGCGGAGCTTTGGAAAGACAAGTTAAATCTTGAGACGGTACGTGAGTTTGCAGCGAACATTAAGGCAGTTTATGGCTCGTTCCCTGATGAGGATTTTGTTAAATCAACTGTGGACGAGACTTGGAACAGCTTAGAGCTGATGGCACGAGGAAAACGTGTTACAGAGAATCTAAAAAAATACTTACCGTCCGATTATAAAGAAGCTATAAGCATTATGGAAAAAGCAATTGTTGACTGCGACCCATTCTATAAGTTATGTTTCCCGACGTATGTTGAGCTTTATGGACAAGATGAAGAAAACTGGGATGCTTCAATGGCTGCTATGGAGCTGTTTACTCAGTATTCAACTGCGGAGTTTGCGGTCAGACCGTTTATCATAAATCACGAAAAACGTATGATGGCTCAAATGCTCGCTTGGTCAAAGCATGAAAATGAGCATGTCCGCAGACTTTCCAGCGAAGGTTGCAGACCCGCACTTCCGTGGGGTATTGCATTAAACATGTTTAAAAAAGACCCGACTCCTATTCTACCGATTTTAGAACAATTAAAAGCTGACCCTTCATTATATGTGCGAAAAAGTGTTGCAAACAATATAAACGATATTTCAAAAACGCACCCGCAGTTAGTTGCAAAACTTGCAAAAGACTGGTACGGGCAAAACGAGTATACAAACTGGATTGTAAAACATGCTTGCAGAACACTTCTTAAAAAAGGAAACCGTGATGTTTTAGCGATTTTTGGATATCATGATGCTAACTCTGTGGAATTGAGCGACTTTGAATTAAACGCTACAAACACTTCAATTGGTGGAGATATTTCGTTTTCATTTACAGTTTTTGCTAAAGAAACTACAAAATTAAGACTTGAATATGGAATAGATTTTGTAAAATCAAATGGTAAACGAAATCGGAAAATCTTTCAAATATCAGAAAGTAAACTAAAGGGAAACACAAAGAAACCTTATGTGAAAATCCATTCTTTTGCAGATTTAAGCACAAGAAAGCATTATCCCGGCAGTCACTCAATTACACTAATCGCAAACGGCATAGAACATGGAACATTGGACTTTGAACTAGAGGGAAGCTAATGCCATTTCCAGGTTCCATTTTACATGCTTGCGGATTTCATCTTCACCGGTAAACTCTAAGCCAAACTCACGCTTAACTTTCTCTACATTGACTATTACGGGTGTGCTGCTCCAGCCTTTGTCTTCTGCTTCAATCACAGAGGTTGAGCTTGGGTATTCTTCGAGTGCAATTTCTGCGACACGCTCCCAAGAGGTGAAGTCTTTTGCCAGCACTAAGAAAACTTCTTCGTTTAAGTCGCTTTCTAAAAGGTCTGTGTATGCTTTACCTATTTGACAAGCTGACAGAAGCTGTGTGCCGTCATATTTGGTGAGTTTGACAGGTTTGTTGTTCACAACTGCTTCTGCTATATTGCGAAATCTTGGGTCTAGCTGAGTTGTGCCACCCGGGAAGCAAGGAGTACCAAATGTATATCCCGGTCGAATTATATTTCTTTTCATGCTAACTGTTTTTGGTTCTTCACCAAAATACTTGCAAAAACCAAGAACATAAGCCTCAATTGCACTTTTTGTGCTACCGTATAGATCTGTTGGCTGGTTGCAATAGGTTTCGTCCATGTTTTGGCGAAAGTTACCCATTGCTGCTGTGGAGCTTGTGAAAATAAACTTGTCAACTCCGGCTTTTTCAGAAATTTCCAGTAATTTTACGGTTGGTTCTGTGTCATTTTTGAGCATTGTGCTTGGTTCGTTACCCCAACCGAGAGCGATTGAAATAACAGCATCACAACCTGTAACGTACTCTGCGAGTAAATCATATTCAGTCATTAGACCTTTGACTATTTTTATGTTACCCATGTCTAACATAGGAGCATATTTTTCAGGAGTTCGCGATAAAACAATCGCCTCATGCCCTCTGTTTGCAACTTCAAGTGTCACATATTGTCCAATTGCACCTGTCCCGCCGGTTATAAATACTTTCATGGTTTTACGCTCCTTTATTTTTGTTTTTATGTTTAACACACTATATCACAAACGAATTGTTTTAGTAATGCTAAAATTTTTAACATGCTACAAATATATTGTATTAGGAAATGTTATCAAACTGTTCCATTGCAAACAATACATAGATTTAATTATAAGAATTTCAAAATATAGAGTTGAGATTCTGAACCCATAGAGGTGTTTGATTGCTTTTTATTGTTAGTTTATTTTCCTTGTATTCTGCAACTTCTACAAAACCGTTATCATTTCCAAAAAAATGTGCTTCATCACAATATGTGAGTATTCTTTTGACCGAATCCCATTGTCCTGCAAATCTGCGTACCACGGCTGT
>JAITFS010000077.1 GCA_031281195.1 Oscillospiraceae bacterium | reverse complement strand
TTGTATTGATTACACCAAATCAAGCAATAATAAATCGTAAACCGTCGTAAGCTGTGTATGGGAAGCCATATACAGCATTTTTGTTTGCGGACAAACTGAGAGCGGCTTTTCCCGCTCTCGGCAAGTACCGTAAGGATGCTGGTAACCTAAATTGTGCAAGAAATTATCTAATACAAAGATAAAGAGCCAGAAAAATAAAGCTAAATAACCACGATGAAGAAGGGGGGGTATGTCATGAATTCAAGAATTTGGCGTGATAGTGGATAAGATATTCTCTATCTGTCTCCTATGTGTTGATGAAATCAATGCAAAAAAACACTGCGACAATGTCGCATGGTGATTAAGCGGGAACACCTATAAAAATCCTACAAATAAAATTAATGAGGAGAATTGAAATGGAAAAACGGATTAACAAAATCCTATTTACAGTAATCGAGTTCTTTTTTGGATACTTGGGAGTAGATAGGTTTATGAGAGGTCAAGTTGGACTTGGTATTCTTAAACTTATTACAATCGGTGGTCTCGGTCTTTGGACCTGGATTGACTTTATCATTATTTTGACAAAGCTCGGTTCGTATGAAGACGAGTTCGTGTTCGTTGATGGGAAATGGAAAATTTAACCCAGTAAAACCAACTTGTATTTACATGGAATAAAACCTTCTCTGACAAGGAGAGAAGGTTTTATTCCAAAACTAGTAGCCATTACTTTGCCTATTAAATGAGCAACCACATTCATCAACGTATATAACAGGTTGTAGTAGTAATTGGAACCGCACATAAGCTGTTCTAGATGGACACAGATGTTGCAAAATTAAATCTTAGGAGGAATAACATGAAAGTTGCAGTAGGTGGTCAGCAATGTATTATTCAACCGAAGCGTAAATACTCAACAGATGAACTATTTGAGATTATGCGTAATGGTAATATCGAGGATAAATTTGGTCCTATCGAATTGAAAAAGGAGATAATTGGTGGAAAGGTTATTCTCGTCAAAGGTCTGAAAGGGTTTATAAATGAAGTCAAAGCAATAGGTAAAAACATAAGTGTTGTCCAAAATAAAAGAGAAGACTTAGGAAAAGCTACTTTGATGAATATGGCGACCTTTGGTATATCCGGCAAAATGAAAGATATTGAAAATACATCCCATTTCTTAGGTCTTGGTGGTGCGAAGGACAACAAAGAAATCATGAAAGAATTGGCTGAAGAAATAGAGAAACTTGTTGAAGTAAAATAACAATCTAATTCAAAATGAAATCCGTGAAGGAAGTAATCTGATGAATCAACACAAAACTCCTCAAAGTACGAATTACAAACCACTGTCGAAACCGCAATATTATCCATCAGTTATTAACCAAATACCTACTGTTGGGAATTATGTGGTTGTACTACTATTGGCGATGATACCTTTAGTTGGTTTTATACTGATGATTGTATGGGCAGTCGGAGGCAGCAACATACCGACGTGGAAAAGTAATTATGCAAGAGCATTTTTTGTAATGATAGCGATAAGCATTGGTATCGCTATATTATTCTCAATAGTGTTTGGCATATTGTTAACATCGTTATTTAGCAATTCATTCAGCGATTCATATTTATGGTAAAGGAGAGCTTCTATGCCAAAGAATAAATTAAGTAACGAAGTCAAACAGATAAATAAAAAATCAGATGAGTAAACTCTCCGTAGTTAAGAGTGATAATATGTAAATCCAAGTTTCCAAAACTGTGAGAAGGAGTTGCAAAATGCCCAATATTGGATTAGTTCTTTCCGGTGGAATGGCAAAAGGTGCGTATCAACTTGGCGCATTGCAGGCTATAAATACAGTGTTTAAACCATCGGTTATTAGTTATGTCAGTTCTGCATCCATTGGTGCATTGAATTCATATCTCTATCTCACAAACAACTTGGACAAAGGAGTCGAGTTATGGAGTAGCGTTAGCAGTGAAAATTCTCGGACTTGGGTAACTACTTTGTTAAAGAGTAGTTTTTTGCAAAACGCAATCAAATCAATACTCTCCAAAGAAGAAATTACAAATGTTTTCTATGTTCCGCTTGTGAATCTGCGGAAAAGAAAATTGTCATATATAGACTTTGGAAAAGTTTCACCTGAAAATATAGAATCTTATCTGCACGCAAGCGTAGCTATGCCAATTTATAATTCAGCAGTTCAAATAAATGAGGATTACTATTACGATGGTGCACTAATTGACAACATACCTATCCATCCTGTGTTGAAACACTCAATAGACTATATTATATGCATTTATTTTGATTCATTTAATTACACTTTTGAGAGTACCTACTTGGATAATAAAGTAATCAAGATGAATTTCACCGACAACAGAATAATTTCTAATTCAATAATCTTTAAGGGTGAATCCATTAAATATATGCTTGATGAAGGATACTTAAGAGCAAAACGAATTTTAGATTATGTTTTTATCAACGGTATAGAGGATGTTGATTCGATTTATTCAAGAATAATAGACTTAAATACCATGACCACAAGTAAAAATCTACGGATTACAGGAGATGTTGTCGTTAACAACATGAACAGAATCACAAAAAAGTTCATGAAAAGATTGGAAATACTTTAGGAGGTATAATAGGTGAAAAAGTTAATTTTATGGTGTGTCGCAATCAGTGCAGGAGCAGTATCTATTATTGCGGGTGCAATTTTAACAGTCATGTACAGTCGGGATATTTATTTTTGGACCATTGACAAAGTATCCAAAATTAAATCGTCGAAAGACAAGGCTTTAATTCAATTGTTATCAAAGCCATACCAAACCGATGATGCCAAATAATTCATCGTCATGAAATAGATTTTAAACGAAAGAAGGGGTTTTATGGAATTTAGTATAAATGATTTGCAAAGGGATTTTTCTCTTGCTGACCAGTTTATCGAAAAGAGTTTTCTTGACGATCTGACAAAATTCCGGGTTGTTCCTTTGGAGGATACCAAAAAGAGATTTAATTCCATACGCCTGTTGAGCTTAACAAAAATAGTCTACGACAAAGACGAAGGCACTAATGATAAATTGGTTAGTGTCTTTAGTGCTGTACAGAGCTTAAAAAGCAATGTTGTCTTTATTGTTGACGGGAACGAAAAGCAGGTAGAAATTTATCTTGGCATCCAATCATATAGAGAAGCCGGAACTGCTGATAAGGTGTTCAGCAAAGGATTTCTTGGTAATTTTCCGGGGAGTGTTACGGACAGACAGGATGGCGAACTAATAGAGCAGTTAATGAGCCGAATTACAGATTATATTAACACAAATTTGAATATTTCCTGCTTGAACATTGTTCCTTCTAACCGTGGAGAAAAGCAAGATAAATTTGTGCAGGGCTTAGAAAAATTCATAGATACAATGCGAGGCGAGGTGTTTACCGCCATTATCATAGCGTCATCGGTAACGAATATGGATTGCGAAAGCAGGACAAAAGGCTACGAACAGTTGTATTCCACCCTTTATCCGTTTACAAATGTTTCACTTTCACATGGCACAAATAGTGGAAATACAATTACTGAGGGATTTACAGATACTATTTCAACATCTATTAGCAAAGGCATAGCGAAAACCACAGGTCAACAAAATACAGATATGGAAGGCGAAAGCACTGGCTTCAATGCAGGGATGTTCGGTGTTGGAGTGAGCCTTGCAAAAATGAAAGGGCGCGCAACGGGAGCAATGTCAAGCACTGGAAGTACCGATACAACTTCTTCATCAAATAGCGAAAGCAAAAGCACATCAGAATCAGAAACAACTGGCGTGACGGACAGCTTCACGATGACTCACAAGGATAAGTTACTTGAAAACACATTGGAGCGAATCGAACAGCATATTGAACGTCTTAAAGATTGCATGACTTATGGTATGTGGGAGTGCTGCGCTTATTTTATTGCAGACACAGCGCAAGTATCTGTTGTAGCTGCCAATACATTCCGTTCGCTTATGCTAGGTGATTCTACAAAATGCGAAAAGACTTATTTCAACTTTTTTGGATTGAGAGAAAAGGACGCAACAAAAAACATCGCAGAGTATTTAAGATATTGTCAGCATCCAACATTTGAAATTGACACTCCTCATGGTAAGCAGCTCGTAAGCTCTACTAATTATATAAGCGGAAAAGAATTACCGATTCTTATAAATTTACCAAGAAAATCTGTGTCGGGCGTAACAATAACATCAATCGCAGAATTTGGGCGTAATATTTCTGATGCTGCAAAAGCGAGTAAAAAAATTGACATAGGAAATGTCTATCACATGGACAGCGAAGAAACGACCCAAGTTTCTTTGAATCTTGATAGTTTATCTTCGCATTGCTTTGTTACTGGATCAACAGGAAGTGGTAAATCAAACACTATTTACTGTCTAATCGAAAAACTTCTTGATAAAGAATACGATATTCCTTTTCTGATTATTGAGCCTGCAAAGGGCGAGTATAAATATGCTTTTTGCAACGTGCCTGACATAAATATTTTTTACACCAACTCGTCCATCGGGCAATTTCTCAGAATAAATCCTTTTAGATTTGACCCGAAAATTCATGTTCTTGAACATTTAGACAGATTGATTGAGATATTCAATACTTGTTGGGAAATGTATGCAGCAATGCCAGCGATACTGAAAGACGCTATTGAAAAATGTTATGAGAAAAAAGGTTGGGATTTACTACACTCAATCTATGTAAATGACGGCAAGCCTGAATATCCCACGTTCAAAGATTTGTTAGTTGAGTTGCCTAATGTAATCAATACATCAGGATATTCGTCTGACACGAAAGGCGACTATATTGGCGCATTGGTGACACGGGTTAATTCTTTGACAAACGGAATAATCGGACAAATATTCTGTGATTGTTACGATATTAGCGATGATGTTTTGTTTGACCAAAAAACAATAGTGGATATTAGCAGGATTGGTTCGAGCGAAACAAAGTCTTTGATAATGGGGATTCTTGTTCTTAAATTGACCGAGTACAGAATGGCCAATGCGGTCGAAACAAATGCGGCATTAAAGCACATCACTATTATTGAAGAAGCTCACAACTTACTGAAAAACACGAAAGCATCCTCAAGTCCTGCCAGTAGCATTATCAGCAAGTCGGTTGAAATGATTTGTAATAATATTGCTGAAATGAGGACATACGGAGAGGGCTTTATTATCGTTGACCAATCTCCTACCTCTGTTGATATAGCCGCCATTAAAAACACAAACACGAAAATAATTATGCGGTTGCCAGAACTAAACGACTGTGAGATAGCGGGACGAAGTGCATCCTTAAACGAAACGCAAATTCAAGAGCTTTCAAAATTGAAAACAGGCGTAGCTGTTGTTATGCAGAATAACTGGAGCGAAGCAGTCCTTGCAAAAATAAATCGTTACTCTGACCAATATAGCGGACAGCCTGTTTATGTTGAGCAAAAAAAGATACTCCATTTCAAAAGTGCTGTTATAGGTGAGATATTGAATCAATACACTATTCAAAAAACTAAATCAATTACTGCCGTGCTTGAGTTAATTGAATATTTTGATATTGACATCAACAAGAAGAAGGACGCAGTAAGGGCAGTCGAAGCTATTTGCGAAACTCTCGGTCAGAATTGGAATAGCCGGAAATTTGGTTCTGCGTTGATGAAGTATGTTGGCTGCGAAAGCGTTTTTAATATGGCCGAATACAACGTAAAAGACTTAAAAAAAGATGAACTATCTGATGATTCGATAAACACTTGGTTCAGGTACATTGAAAAAGAGCTTCAAAAATTCGTTGAAATAAACGAAGACCAGCGTAGACGGTTGGTTCAATATCTGACATATTCAAAATGCTATGAACCATCGCCCGTAAATTATAACGAAATCTACAAATGTAGATATGTCATGTAGGAGGAGAACAGGAATGAGTGCTAGAAACAAAGTTTCCATCATATACCAACCGTTGGAGGCTCATCCAAAAGTAACTATCAATAACGAAGAAATAAGTCGGTATATGGAATTGTCCGATTACATACACGACGATATTTTGTCGTGGGTGCAAAAGCTGTACGAAGGCATGGACAACGAAATTAATGACGAATACGACATCGAGATTTGCGGTCATAAATTCCATTACCTTGTTGTTAAATCTTTTCAAGCAACGTCATCATTTTGCAAGGACGTTAGATTCAAAGAGATAGCTTCCCCTATCTCTATTAAGGATAAATTCGCTTTTGTTTGCAAAATGGCAAAGGAACTCAGCGCTCAAGATGCGCCATATATTGACATTAACTGCATTAGCCCGGAAAAATATGAAAAATATGGTATAAAAAGTACCACATTTAATAAAACGCAATCGAAATACTTTTTATGTGCTGAAGGCGATGATATATCAACCGTTCGTAACAAATATATCGTTATGCTTTCGGACAAAATGACGTGCAGCAGTCAAGGTGAGTCTATTATCATCCGTATACCTGAAAATGAATTACTGACGGCATTAGAGTATTTCAACTTATACCATATCCAATTAAGCTACATAAAAGTTATTTTGGACATGCTTAATGACAAAAGGAACAATCTTACAGCTTTGCAGTCTGCGGAAACGGAAGCTTATTTGCAAGAGAAAACTGTAATATACGTTGAGGACGTTCCATCAGCAATGGAGTATGGCGAAGCGCATAATCTTATATATCATGTGTTCCCATCGTGTTTCCCTGCACCAAAACTTAGTGTTGAAATAAGCGACCCCGGTGTAGCAAGATTCGAGAATGGGAAAATATATGCGCAAAACAGGGGACAAGCAGATATAATCATATTCGACAATGATAAACGTGAGCATTACCGCAAAAAAATCTCGGTTAGCAGACACACTTATATAGAAAACATTACCATCATTGCCCCGGTAACAGAAATGCAAATCAATGAAACAGCGACTTTTAGATGCGTTTTTACCCCCGCTAATGCTGATGATGTTAATGATGTTAAGTATATTGTTAGCAATGAAAACATAATAGTCATAAGTAGTCGTGACGAAATATTTGCAGTTGGTGATGGTAGAGCAACACTGACTGTTACAGCGAAAAACTTTTCTAAGAGCGTCGAATTTCAAGTAATTCCAAAGCTAAAAGATATTACGATATATCCTCAAAGCCTTGATATGAAGGCGGGTACACTTGCTGAACTTAGATGCTCTTTAGTCCCAAGTAATGTTACTCCGCAACCATCAGTTACTTGGAAAACATCAGACAATGACCTTGTGAGAATTGCGGAAGCATCAGGACTCTCCTGTAAACTTAGTTGTTATGGAGTTGCTCCATATCCCGTAACAGTAACTTGTAGTGTTGCCGATACAGACATAAGTAAGACGGTAGCAGTAACGATTCCCCAAAAAAGGGGTTGCCTCAAGGCTTGTTATATTGCGACTGTCGTGTATGGCTCATACGATTGCCCCGAAGTCTACGTGTTGCGAAGGTTTCGCGACCAAACGCTTGAAAAAACGTGGTATGGCAGAGGATTTATCGCTTTTTATTATTTCACAAGCCCTATTGCCGTGACACTCTTTGGAAAAACAAAGTGGTTTAACCGTTTATGGGAAAATCGGTTGAGTAAATTTGTAGGCAAGTTGAAAGCAAGCGGTTATGACGATTCGGCTTATACTGACCGATGATGCTTGACGAAAATGCTTGGATTTAGTCCTATAAAATGGGGGTGAGTTGATTGCCTTTTGAAGGCGGCGGCGGGTCTGAAATGTCCGAAGTGCAAAGTCAGCCGGAATCTACAAAATCAAATAATAACGAAGTGTTGCCTGACGTGGAAAAGCAAAACAACTCCGAATTGGGCGAAGCTAAGAATAACACACCCGAAAGCAGCCCCGAATCTAAGCAATCATCGGATTTGCCCAACGAAGACAAAGAACTGTCGGACACACCAAAAGAAAACAATGAGCAGGGCGCGAACGACATAAATCAAAATTCTAAAATTCCAAACGAGAGCGAACGCTTGACAGAAGGAAATAACGATAACCCGCCAGTGAGCGAAGGTGATAGCAACCCGAGCACACATGACGAGAACAAAGAGTTGCCTGATACAAACAGTCCTTCTGAAAACGTAAGCGAGAATAACAAGGATGCAGGCGGCGAAGCCGATAATAAAGAGCTTCCGAACGAAAATGAGCCGCTTGATGATAAAGCACAATCTGTTGAATCGCAAAATGCGGAGCAGTCAGCGACCGACAAACCGAACAATGTACAGGACAGCAATTCAGAGCCACTAAAGGATTCAGAAGCAAATGCTCCCGATTCACGTGATAATGCAAGTGAAAACGCCGAACTGCAGAGCGAGAGTGAACAACCCGATAGCAAAGCACAAGATAGTGGTTCAGATGGAGCAGAATTGCCAAATGACTCGGAGCAGGACACTCCTGATACACGTGATAATACAAACGAGAGTAGCGAACCGCAAAGGAATAGAGAGCTGCTTGATGGCGAAGCGCAAGACGGTGAAACCGATGTTTCGGAACAACCAAGAGAAGCTGAACCTGAATCTACTGATGTACGCGATAACACAGATGAAAATACTGCTCAACCCAACGAGGGCGACCAATCTGACGGAAACGCACAGGACAATAATGCAGACGGTTCAGAACAGTCAAAACCCGATTCTGTTGGAAAAAACGGTGAAAACGGGTATAATGATGGTAGAGAACAACCTTACGAAAGCGAAAAACCAAGCGATGGGAGACAAGGGGATGAACCTGAAAGTACAGATAGTGTAGAAAGACTGCCAACACGAAATCAATCACTGGAAGGTGATACGCACCCTGAAACTGGAGTTCCTTTTGATTCTAAGGTTGTAAACAATGCGGAAGGTGAGCCAGTAGAGGTCGTTGTACCAGAGTTTGACAGTGCATTTGATACAGAATTGCCGGAAGGCGCGCATAGAGCAAGCGATAATTCACAATTTGATTACTGTAATGACAAACTAAATGATGCAGCGTTTAACCCTGATTCAGAAAATTACGACCCTGAACTCGTTGGAAAATTTACACCAGAACAGCAGGAGCAAATAAGAGATGGTGATACTCCTGACGGTTACACTTGGCATCACGATGCTGAACCGGGCAAGATGCAATTAGTTGATTCTGATACACACGGAAAAACAGGACATACTGGTGGACGGACAATTTGGGGCGGAGGTTCTGAACACCGGTAAAATTATCAAAAAAAGTGGAAGGAGCAAGGTCAATGAATACCCTAACTTGGAAATATGTAAAACCTCTTAAAAAAGCCAATGCGATTGAAGCATTTGAATCTGCAAACGGGATAAAATTGCCTGCCGACATAGTTTCGTGCGTACAGCAAAACAACGGGGGGCGCTCTGATAAAAAAATTTTTAACACACAATTATCGTCAGGACGTGTATTCAAAACGCTTTTATCGTTCAATGAAGACGATATTGAAACTGTACATTCTGCTGTAGGTATCCTTAAAGAAGAAGGACAGAGCTTAGTACCATTGGCATCCGACCCTGGCGGGAATTACATTTGTTATGACCCTGTCGACGGCATTGTATTGTGGCTACACGAAACTAATTCTGTTGAAAAAATAACAGATAACTTTAAAGAATTTTTAGCGAAACTATATTAAATTCAATTCGAGGGAAGAAATGAGCAACCTTGTAAAGATACTGATTACGGTTGTTGCAGCGGTGGTTATTTATAGCACATTTTAGCAATACTTAACCAAAAAAGTATAAAAGAGTGAGTATTACATCGTTTTTAGATTTTTTGAACATTCCAAAAAAGAGGGTGTGGATTGCTTGGAAAAAGGGGATTTTCATGCGTGGATTGGTTTTAGAAGGTGGTGGCGCAAGAGGCGCATATCAAATCGGTGTAATTAAGTCATTATATGAAAATGGATACAGCTTCGATGGATTCGTTGGAACTTCCATAGGTGCCATCAATGCAGCTATGTTAGCACAAGGTGATTTTGATAATGCTTTGAATCTTTGGATGAATATTTCAATGGAACAGGTTTTTCACGAAGATGAACTGCCTATATTAAAACTTGCTGATATTAAAAATTTCAAGCCAAAATTGAAGCAGTTATTAAAAGAAAGCAGCAAAATATTATCAAGAATAATTCATAACGGAGGAATCCACACAGAAAAGATGAAAGTCTTTCTCGAGCAATACATTGACGAAGAAAAAATCAGAAAATCCGGCAAAGACTTTGGGTTGGTAGCCTTTTCATTAAGTGAATATAAAGCGTATGAAATTATGCTGGACGACATACCAAACGGGCAGTTAATAAATTATATAATGGCAAGTTCATCTGTGCCAGGCTTCCACTTGGAAACTATAGATGGAAACACGTTTATTGATGGTGGGATATATAATAATTGCCCCTCTAATCTACTGTTGAAAAAAGAATATAATGAAATCCTTGCTGTAAGGATAACAAAAATCCATTCTTTGCATTGGATTGACGATCCTAAAATAAAGACCCTTATTCCGAGTGAAAAGTTAGGCAATATCCTGTTGTTTACATCTGAAAATTGTGCGTCAAAAATAGAGCTTGGATATAAAGATGGTTTGCGTTATATAGAAGGACTCGGTGAGGTAAAATGATGATTATTTTAACAAATTGCTACGAGAGGTAGTACGCTTCATTGAGAACATACACAATAATTATTTTTGTGGTTAGCATTACAGCGGGTATCGCAATGGGGCGAAAGTTTCTCGAACTATTTAGAGTAATAAGCGATAAATCATGCAAACTCGTAGTAATGTTGAATGTTTATATGGGTGCGATATTTGAGTTTTTGTTTTGAAATTACATAATTTTATTAATTGACGATTTAAAAAGTAACTTTTATTGGCTCTACGGTATCAATAGTTCCTTGTATTGTTGGCGTGTTACATACAAGAGAAAATATCAAGCAAAACCACATAAAACATCAATCGAGAAATTGAAAAGGAAACTCAAGAAACTAACTACATGCAGATGAAGTATTTCGCTGGATATAAGGTTAAAAAAGTTGAAACAGCAGATAGAAGGTCTGGTGTATTATTTCTGCATAGCATAGATGAAATCAATGCCGGAGGAAATAGAAGCTAAACTGAAAAACGAATTCGAGTGATAATCTTAAAACAGTGGAAGATAATGTGCAAACACTACAACTCATTGTGAAGACTGGGAGCAACACATAGAAATGCCTTTGTGACAACTAATTGTAGAAAAGGTTATCAGTATGTGTACAGCACTGCAACAATATATGCTCCAATCACAAACAAGCGGCTAGAAACTAAAGGTATAACATCTCTGTTAAACCTTTATACAAAAGACCACTTAGTTGTACTATTACTATCCAGTATTAATTATAAAATAATTTTTTCAAATATTTATGTTGAAAAGTTTTAAAGAAAGTGTGAGATTTCTACATTGATGTATAAATTTCTACAATATTTGTAGAAAAAACTACACTTGTGCGATTTTCTTCGATATTGCAATGTGTTTGGCAGTATGATAAGTTAACAAAGCTGTAGTATTTATTGTATAAAAGAATGAAAATATAACTTGCGATATACGATATAATCGTATATAATACAGAAAGGATATAAATATGACTCGAGAGTTTATAAGAACAAAAAAGTTTGAAGAAAATTGGAAAGATGCAGGTTTAAACGATAATGATTTATATGAACTAGAAAATATTTTATTAAAAAACCCAAAAGCAGGTGTTGTTATCCCAAGTTTATCTGGTGGACGAAAACTACGATTTAGAGCTAAAGGGAAAGGAAAATCCAGTGGAGTTCGTGTTGTTTATGTTGACATACTTGTACGAGAACATATTTATCTACTGATAGCATATCCAAAAAACGTACAAATCAAATTATCACCAGAGCAAATAAGCATTGTAAATAACCTGATATTGAAGATTAAGGAGGGTTAAATAATGTCAAAGCAAAAAAAATACAACTATTACGAAAGTCTTGTTGAGAGCCTAGAGCAAGCTGTTGCATATAGCAAAGGCGATAATAGCAAGGTGCGTATCTCTGTTCGACAATTACCAATACCGGAATATAAAGCTGATGATGTACATCGTTTGCGAAAAGGGTTAAACTTATCGCAACGAGGATTTGCTTACGCTCTCGGTGTGTCTACACGCACGGTTGAAGCATGGGAAATTGGACGAAATAAACCAAATGGTTCTGCACGAAATCTGTTATATCTTCTTGATAATAACAGCTCACTGGTTGAGCAGTTAATAGCAAGATAAATCTATAAAAAGAGCAATGATGGAGACTACAAATCAAACAGAAAAATTTCGAGTGGTCAAAATGACCACTCGAAATTTAAACTGCATCCATCAAATAAAAATTAACGATACTCGCTTTTGCAGCAAGGTGAACCATCACCCCTTGTCTTTAACTATCAAACACATAGTACGAAACACCGTCAAAATAAATAAAATCAGTGTAAATTCCGTAAACACCCATTTTACGCAAAGCATTAAAAGTATCAAGATTATTAACTGTGTGAGCAAATACCACAGCACCCCGTTGCTTAAGCTGCTCAACAAGCGTTGGATGAGCTCTTGTGTCCCACATTGTAATTACACGTAGTCCCGTTTCATCAACAAACCTTATAACATCTGTGTCAGACGGGTCTGTGACATATAAAGTATACAACATATCAAACTGTGGATAATTTTTAGCAACAGTGTAAAATCCGGATTCGCTGAAAACCTGAACAATAATCCTATCCATAATAGCCGGGTCTATTGCCAGACATGTATCTATCATATATTGAAATGCGGCATCATCATATTCGAAGATTTTATCTGTTACTAAATATGCATCAGGGTGGTGATATAAAAACCATGCAATATCATCAAATTTTGTAGGAGTATACATACCCAGCACCTTATTACTTAAAAATACTTCAAGAGTTGGTGCGCCATTTATATATATTCTGTGACCCCAGTGATGCTTACCAACTAAGACATTATCTGATGTTAATGAGAAATCAAATTCAAAAACGCGTTGACCTCTTTTATAGTTGTACTCAACAGCTTCAATGGTATTTAGATATTGAATACCATTAAAACCACCTCCTGCGTGTGCAACAAGATGGTTACTGTTAATAACCCACTCAGGAAGTCCTTCTGTCCAAGCACCGTTTGATTTGAGGAAATACCAAGAACCTTTGTCATTAATCCAACCTGTAGCCATCGCACCACTTGGCTGTAGGTAATACCATGTTCCTCTGTCGTTAATCCAACCTGTAGCCATCGCACCGCTTGGTTGTAGATAATACCATGTTCCTCCGTCATTAATCCAACCTGTTGCCATTGCTCCACTAGGTTGAAGATAATACCATGTACCACCATCGTATATCCAACCCGTTTGCATATAACCATTTGAGTTAAAGAAGTACCAGGTTCCGTTAACAGATAACCAGCCACGTGCATATCCACCTGTATTATATTGCCACCACCAGCCTACATTATCTTGTCTCCAAACTGCTGACGCAACCGGTGTGACCACACCCACTGTAACAACTAGAATGAGGACTAATGTCAGTATTTTATATACTGCCTTTTTGATTTTTATCATTTTGTCATATCTCCTCAATAGTGAGATTATAACTAATAATCCTTAAATGTGTCAAGTATATCAAACCCCATACTCTCTGCAAAAAAGCTTTTCCCCATCTACAAAAAACATCGCTCACAGAAAAAATACTGAAAATATATTCTGTTGGTCAGAAGGTCAAAATTCGGTTTTATATGAAAAATTTCGAGTGGTCAAAATGACCACTCGAAAATAAAAACTGCATCCATCAAATACCAAACCATCTTCCTGTCTTTAATCACACCTTCCAGTTTTCAGTGCTTGTTCGATGATTTAGCTCTTTTAATTTTGCTTGGCGAAGCTTATAGTCCGGTAAAATATTCTGAACAATTTCCCAAAACTGCACAGAATGATTCATTTCTATAATATGTGCAAGCTCGTGTACAACAACATAATCAATCATATCATCATCAGCCATTATTAACAGCCACGAGAAGGACACACCTTTTTTACTGCTCATACTACCCCAACGTTTTTTGGCACTACTAATGCGAAAGGTTGTAACTGACACGCCCATTAGCGATTGAAAATGCTCTAAACGCTCAGTTAAATGCTGTTTTGCAAGTTTTCTATAAATCTTTATAACTGTGGCTTTTATTTTTTCCGTTGATAAATCTTGTGGAATAAAAAACCTTTGTGCATAATCATCTACACTATTTTGATTGTTTACACACGCTGTAATTTTATAGTTTTTCCCACGATATAAAATTTCATCGTTATAATTTAGTTCAAAATTGGCAAGTTGTTCTGCTCGTATTTTTGATTTTCTTAATTCTTCTAAAACCCATTTTTCTTTAGATAAAACAAACGCATCAATCCTACTCTTTGGCATTCTGAGCGGTGCACGGACAATAGCTTCACCGTCACGAACATATAACGCTACAGTTCTGCGTTTGGCACGAATCAATGTGTAATCAATCATATAACTCCCCATTCCAATGATTTTAGCATACACGATTTTACACGAAATCAAGCTTTTTGCAAGCGTGGTTTTTTCGCAAACCACCTTGACTTGTAATAAAACTTATGTTATCTTAACATCGGATGTTAAAATAACATAAGAATAAGGTGTGCGTATGTATCTTAAACGTCATATTGAGGAAGCGATTTTACGTCGTGAAAAAGCTAAGGGAGCAATTGTTGTCACCGGTGCGAGACAAGTAGGAAAAACAACATTGATAGAAAACCTAAAGCCGGAAATAACCAAAGTGACTTTGGATGATTTGCCGACCAGACATAGAGCAATTGATGCACCATCTACTTTTTTCAATCTAACACCTCCACCTATTTTTGTTGATGAAATCCAGTATGCACCGGAACTTTTTCATTATGTAAAAATATTATTAGATATAAGCAAAAAGAAAGGTGATTTCTATCTCACAGGCTCACAAAGCTTTGAACTTATGAAAAATGTTACAGAAAGTTTAGCTGGACGAGCAGGAATACTGGAATTATTCGGTCTGTCTATGAGAGAAATTAATAACGAAGAATGGAAGCAACCCTTTTTACCTACTTTTGAATACTTAACTGAACGTAAAACCTGTATAACAAATATGCAAATTAATGAAATATGGACGATGATACATAGAGGAAGCTTACCCGAGTTAGCATTAAATCCGGAATTTGAATGGGCAGACTTTTATTCTGACTATATTAAATCTTATATTGAACGTGATGTTCGTAATCTAACACAAGTAGCAGACGAAAGTAGCTTTTATACATTTATGACTGTGTGTGCAGCTATGTCAGGACAATTATTAAATCTATCATCACTTGCAAATGATGTTGGTGTTAGTGTTCCAACAGCAAAAAGATGGTTGTCAGTGCTTAAAACAAGTGGAATAATATATTTATTAAAACCCTACACAAAAAATGTAATAAAAAGAGCAGTTAAGATGTCAAAGTTATACTTCTTAGATATAGGTTTGGCTTCATACTTAACAAGATGGATGACCTCTGATAATTTAGCTATTGGTGCAAATAACGGTAACTATTTTGAAAGTTTTGTAGTTTCGGAAATACTAAAAAGTTATACAAATGCAGGTAAAGAGGTCGATATGTACTTTCTGCGTGATAGTAATAAAAAAGAAATTGACTTGTTGATTCATGAAAACAATACACTTTATCCAATAGAAATTAAAATCAAAGCAGAACCAACACAAAAAGATTTGAAAGCCTTTGAAATGCTGGATAATATTAAGGGTGTAAATATTGGAGAAGGTGGTATAATATGTCTTGCTAATAATTTACTACAATTAGATGAAAAAAATTATATTATCCCATTATCGATGATATAAATATAAAAATCATAAAATAATTTAGTAAACATAAATACACTTAGGAGGACGAACATGGATATTGAACTAAAAAAAAGATATGAAGCGCTTAAAGCAAAAGTCATTCACCGTGCTGACGAGTTTGCTAATCTTATAGAGTTTATTGAAACAAAAACCGCATGGCTAACAGCTCCGGCGAGTACACGTTTTCATCTTTGCCGTGAGAATGGATTGCTTGAACACTCTGTTAATGTGGTTGAAACGTTACTCAGGTTAAAGGAGACCTTATATCCGATAATTGATGATGAATCTTGCGTAATTGTTGGTTTGCTACATGATTTAGGGAAAGCAGGCACACCTGAGGGAGCACAATATCTAAAAAATGAACCTACACCACGCCAAAAACAATACGGATATGGGCCAACATACCCATATAGCTATAACAAAAATCTAACATACCTCAGTGTACCAATTCGTAGCTTATACCTCGCTTTACCATTTATTGATTTAACAGAGGAAGAAGCACAAGCGATTGCTTATCACGACGGGCAATATGTAGAGGATAACCGCTCTGTTGCAAGCAACGAACGACCGTTGACATTATTATTACACTACGCAGACAATTGGTGTGGCTTTGTAATTGAAGACGGAATGTAACATAAAAAACCCTTATATAATATTCTTTTCTGTCTCGGAAAGCGAAGCCAAGGATGGCGTAGCGCCGAAACTCTGAGCATGGAGGCTCAGCGTTTCGGAAAAGAGACTGCGAAAGAATATTATATATTTTCTACATCACAAAACATCTAAATTACTTCCTACATCATTTAACAAATTCCAACTGAGGACAGGTTCTGAAAAACCTGTTCTCTTTAGCACATTTATTGATTGTGACACATATTCGGGAGTGTTGTCACAAATACCATCTACGATATTTACTTCAATACCGGGGCGAGTTTCTTTATTATATAAAAGAAATAATTGCCTTTCAAAAGCAACATCTGAGCAAAGATTATCCTGTAGCCAACACTTCTCTAAAACTCCTGTAGCATCAACATTTACAGCCTTAAAGCTATCTAAATAACCTTTTAACTCAAAAGGAATACCTGCCGGAGCATTAGTTATTCGGTAGAACATCGGTTTAATAAAATCCACATTTTTGCTTAACTCCGGTATGTCCTGTCCTACCAAATATGCTAAAACAGGAGCAAATAGATCTAAAGCAACAGATAATCCGCTATTTTCAA
>JAITFS010000030.1 GCA_031281195.1 Oscillospiraceae bacterium | reverse complement strand
GACAATAAGGTTGCCAACTCACCTGAAAGCATATATGCATTTGAACCGGTTATATAAATATCAACATTCTCTTTAATGTACAGACTATCAACTGCTTTTTCAAAGTTCGGACATTGTTGTACTTCATCTATAAAAATATATGTGTACTTATCAATTAATAATTTAGATTTTATGTATTTATAAAGAATTTTGTAATCTAACAAATGTTCAAAATCAATATCATCAAGGTTGACCGCCACAATTTGCTCATCAGAAACACCGGAAGTACGCAACAAATCCATATATTGAAGTAATAAAGTTGACTTCCCACAACGTCGCACACCAGTTATAACTTTAATTATCTGTTTTTCTCGCCACTGCTTTAACCATTCTAAATACCCAGTTCGACGGATCATATCATCACCTCAAATAAAACAATAACAAACAAAACAAAAATAGTCAAGTTTTTTCTCAAATCAGAAAAAACTCTGTATAAACGAAAGTTTTTTCCCAAACTAGAAAAAACTTTGCACAAAACAGATAAAACAACATCGATATATTTCCAGAAGGATATATCATTGCATTAGATTTTGAAGAACATTAAAATTTGCAGTCGAAATTTTCGACCGCAAATACTTCATCAACGACATGTGTTCCACCAACAGCATTTACAAATTTTCAGGTTGATATCTATTAACGTTAACATCAGTAGAATAAAAAATCTTGAAATCAAAAATTTTGACTTCAAGATTTTCATCAATGATACGATTTCTATTAAATGTTCAAAAAAATATTTTCTACACTTTATGTAGATATTTGACCTCACATTCACGCTTTTCACACTTCTGTTAAAACTTGTCTACACAGTTTTCTACACAAAGTATTTTTATGGCAAAAACTCAGTATTTACAATGTTCTACAGATGTGCTACTTTAAGCAACATAGTAAAATTATCAAAAAGTATTGTTGTAATAAAACATAAAATACAATGAACGGCACCCTCATAATTAAAAATGAAAGAAGAAATATAATGAGTTATATTATCAAATTTAGTGAAGTTGAGAGTAAGATACTTAAAATACGAGATATGCAGGTAATATTAGACAGTGATGTCGCTAATTTATATGGTGTAGAGACAAGAGAAATAAATCAAGCAGCAAAAAATAATTTTGATAAATTTCCTGAAGGATATGTATTAACCCTAACATCAGAGGAATGGAAAAACTTGAAGTCAAAAATTTTGATTTCAAGTTGGGGTGGCAAAAACAAACCACCAACAGCATTTACAGAAAAAGGTTTATACATGTTAGCAACAATATTGAAAAGTCCACAAGCAACACAAACAACAATAGCAATTGTAGAAGCATTTGCTAAAATGCGTGAGTTTACAAAAGTGATAAGTCAGTTACCTGACAATAATGATGAAACCAAACAAAAAACTCTTATGCAAAGAAGCGGTGAAATACTTTCAGAAATACTTGACGATAACTCACTTGAAGTATCCGGTGATGAAACAACAATAGAGTTCAATTTCGCACTAATGAAGTTTAAACACACCACAAAACGCGAAAAACGTAAATCGGAATAGAGTTAGGTAGTGTAACAAACACTAGTAAAAATAGTTATTGTAATATTCTATCATCACATATATAATGTAAGCATTGTTTCATAAAATCTTTATACGTAAGGGAGTGTATGAGAAATGTCACGAATAGAAGAACTTGAAAACTGCACAACACTTGAAGAAGTAGATAATTTTCTATGTACACAAACAGATGTTATTACAACAAAAGAAAAATGCGATTATTTAAAGAAATATATGGGAATCATCGGAGTTTATTTAGATGGTGGTGATTCTGATACAGAATTTTTATATTCCCTGTTGCGAGAATCTTTTTGCGATGGAGATTGGAGACTTCTTTGTAGTGACAGAAAGTAGAAAATGGAAATGCCATGTAGACAAAGCATTTGAAGAACTGTGCGAAGTATTAAATGATGATAGATATTTAGACCATGAGATTAGAGCAGTTGAATGGATATTGACAAATACAGAAACGTACCGAAAAAAGAATGATTACTACAGACCTTATACAATAATAAGAAAAAAGAGGGCTTCTTTAAGCTGGGAAGGAAAAAGAGGGTGTGCATTTTTGTATGAATATGGTGCACAAATTTTGTATTTAAAAGAAGGAACACGTCTTCAAAAGATGATTGTTATTGGTCATGAGTTAGCTCATATATATTTGCATCATCTAAACCTTAATGGAGTAAGCAACAGTGATAACTTATCAGACAATAGATTTCTTGAGACACAAGCGACTTATTTCTCAAAAAAAGTTATTGAAAGACGAACAGATTTGTTCAATGATAATGAATATATTAATGATAGAAAATTCAATAAACAAACGATAAATGAAAGAATTTTAGATTTCCAATCTGATTATAATGAAAAAATGCACGATGAAGAAAATGAAAAAGAAGAAAAAGTGGTATTGATTTGAGTGAAGATAAAAGCACCTTTAAAACAACATCACAAAACGCACAGAACGCAATAAATAGTACAAAAACAATAAAATCACTCAATGAATCCTGTGGGGATTGAGCTTATATTCATGTGCATCAAACCTCATTTCATATAAGGGTATGTTTCTCTTTCGTGTTATCTTTAGAAGCTTTTCAACAGAATCGCTATTGTGTTTTTTAGCGTCTACACCTATATATATTGCTTTTATCGAATCTTTATCAGATAAATCAATTGAATTGTCAGAGGGTGGATTTAAATCAGAATCTACTATATTTACATAGCGCCATTCATGTTCATAAGCCCACTCCTTTGCTTTGCATAGAACTATCGGCATTGAGCAAATTCTCTTCTTATAATGACAAGGTTGAAGAACAAATCTTTTATCACTGTATGTGACAGGATAAAAATGTTCTATTATACGAGATCTCTTGCTAAAATCGTACTCTATACAGATACCTTGATGATGATTTGTATAATGACTCCACATTAAAATAGAGTCGTTTACTTCGCTAAAACAAGCGATATTAAAGATGTTTTTGAATAAACTTTGTTCTCTTTTTTCCATACTTTCCACTGATAACGAATTATTAATGTGTTTTCTGTTTATCTTCTCACCATGTTGCTCAAGAATGATACATATTGCTTCAAGAACATTATCAGTAATCTCCAATCTTTTTTTATCAATTTTACTTAATTTAACATATTCTTCTAAGCATTCTCTTGCGACATCTCTAAGAATCAATAACTTTGTTTCTGCTGTAGTACTAATTAAACAATCAAAAGGATCATTAAACTTACTTGGAGAATTAAGAAAAACCTTTCCATTTATCCAATCTAACCAATAGCCATTGTCGTCAAAACAACGATACTTGAAAAATGATCTATTTATATTATTTTCTTTTATACTTTTTGCTTGAATTGAATTACCATCAAGTATAAATTTATCATATTCAATTTTCCAATCAGAACACTTACTGTCCGTTTTCATATTGCAATCCTTTTTCACACCCATCACCCATAACAGATTTTATCGAATTCATCTCGTTTTTCTTCGAATGTTACTCCGAATTTTCGAGCAATCTCAAATGAATCGTTCTTATAGATAATCGCATTCCAAAAAAAGGCAATAACACCCTCTGCAGTAGTTACGCAATCAAGCATCTCTCTTGAGTGTTTTATTTTTCTTCGCACTTCATTAAGCTCGTGTTTACTCAAAGTTGAAACTCCTGCTGAGAGTAATGCTTCATTTTTTAAGAACAACTCATTTTCTAGGAACATTTTTAAATCATCAGAACTGCAGACTATCTTACGGTCGCGGTATTTTATGTCAACATGCATTCGATCATAAAGAATTCTTATCTTTTCGGCAACATCTCCTGCTCCTATTTCAACAACTAGATTAATCATTAATTCAAGAGCTTTATCAGCCCAAGAAAATGTGTGCTCCTTCTCTCTATGTGCCCAATTATTTCTTACAAGTTTAAGTTTATTTGATATAGAAATTATCTCAACTTTTGGCATGAACACACTTGACACAGTTGGGTGTAAAACTAGTTTAAACAATGCAAGTTCATCATAATATGCACGAAGATTAATAAGACTTCCTTTTTTCGGCAATGTAAGATTATATTTTTCAAAGATGTCTTTTTTCGTTTTATGAATATATATATCCCACCAATTTTCACCAGTTTCAACAAAGGTATTATATATGTATTCAGAAAAAGGCATGTATAATAAATCGAAAGCTTCTGTTACATAACTTCTTGGTGATAAACTAAGAATAACCACAAACAATCACTCCTTTATTAATCATAAAACATATCATATAATATTTATTACTTTAGCTTCTTGATATCTTCAACACCTAGTTTTTTCACGTTTTCATTTTCTGCAAATTGTTTAAATAAATCTGCAATATTAAAGAGTTCTGTATTGTTTGTTAAAAAATCTTTTAAAGTCATTACAACCCCTCCATCTTTTGCGTTACTATACCTATAACAAATTTCACAAACTGTGTAGCCTAGAGCACCTGTAAAAGTGCCTGCAACAGAAGCATTTATAACTGAACCTGTTACTGTACCAACACTAGGGATAAACTTTATCAATGAGCTGAACAAGAACTTAGCAGACCACTTTCCCATCACTTCAAGACCAAGAAAACTTATTAAAGTTTTTGCAATACTAGTAGCATTCGTCATCCCAAAGATTTTAATAATATGCACACTCATTGCAGCTTGTAGCGGGACTAATACAATAGCATCAGAAAATGGAATAGGCGTTGCTCCAGTAACGATTGCTACACCTGCATAGGTTGGTATAATCTTTCGTCTTATATAAGAACATTTTTGTTCTAATCCGTTTTTATCATCTAAAGCAGAGACAAATCCTGCTTTAAGTTTCTCGTCAGGTATAATATTAATAGATCGCTCAATGAGCTGTTTAATTTCATCATGCTCTTTATATCTCATAATAATGTTTTCATCGTCACCAGAATATACTTGGAATAAGTCAGTATTCACACATCCTTTTGATATATCAGATTTAAGATTAGACAAATCCTCTGGATCACAACCATCAATATTAGTAAGTACAATAATAACTGGAATTTCAAGATTCGTTAATTCATCGATTATCTTTTTATCCATGTAAGTAAAACGACTTATTTTTACGGATATACAATACCAAGCTAAATCGACATGTCCTTTGTGTACAAAGTTTAATAATGCTTCAAAGTATTCATCTTCACGTCCAATTTCATAACCTCTGCTGTCACATAAACAAATATTTTTGTCCTTTGGTGTGTACCATTCAAAGTTCATTGTCTCTGGTTTCGCATGATTAACTTTTGCTAAACTTTCTCCAAAAACTCTATTTATTAGAGAGCTTTTTCCTACTCCGGTCTGACCACACAATAAAATATAAGGCTTCTTTATTTGCTCATCAATTAAAGAGTTTATTTCCTCCTCATTGTAGCTTTCTTTGTTTACTCTTGTAATATCAACGTTCATTTTTACACTCCTTTCAGTTTTAGACTATTATTTTTGTAACTCAGCTTTTAAGTTATCTCTTTTATAAAGAAGCATTTCTATATTTTCCTTATATAGTTCATCAACTCGTTTAGATATGTCACTTCCAATTATATTGTTTTTAACAACAGAAGCTAATAAGCTGGAGACTTCTGCAATGCTTAGATTATCTTCATCATCATCAAGATTTTCGCAATCTTCATCGTTGCTTTTATTTCGAGAAAAAACATACTCGAGAGCTATACCCCCTAAAGATATACCAAAGTGAGCAAGTCCTGTCAGAAAACGTTTTTTATTTGTCGGTGTTAATGATTTATCAATAAGAATATTCGATTGTATTTTATTAGTGGAAATCTTTTTGTTGTGTTTTTCTAAATAATTGTTATAAAAAGATATTGTTTTATTTAGATTTTTATCAAACGAATCATCTATTCCTTGCCAACATTGTTTTAATTGCATTTTGAGAGACTCATCTATTTTGCGTAGCTCGTTTTTGCTCAAATTACTGTGTTTAAACTGCACAAGAATCTCTTGCTTTGCATTGTCTTTCCAAGAGTTTAAAAATTCTACTCCTTGTTGTTGCTGTGCAAGAATTTCTTGCTTCGCTTTGTCCTTCCATGAGTCTAAATAATCTACTCCTTGAGAGTATAAAATTTCAGGTAATTTTTTTACAATGTTTATCCACAGGCTATTTACTAGTTCATTAAATATTTCTTCTACTTCATCCTTACCTTTCGTGTCTGTTTTTATATTACTTATAAGAGTTCTTTTAGAAGAAGAAATTACTTCAATTATATCTTGCTCACCAACTCCGCAATTAGCATCTAATATACGATTTCTTATTGCATTTTTCTGCTCGTCGTGTGCCTTGTCACTCTTTGTCAATACAATAAAAACTCTATTACCTGCTTTGGTAATATCATGTACCCATTTGAGTTCAAAGGGTTCGGCTCGCGCAGAAGAAACATTTATACAATAAAAAATTGAATGAAACCAATCTTGCACATCACAAACATCGCGTCTTTTTATTTCATTCATGATTGATGAATGCCACATATCGTGCTTATCAGCCTCTATACCTGGTGTATCATATAGATTTACTTCTAACCCGTTTTTAAAGCTACAAGTAGTTTTTGATATATCATAATCAGTTACTGGTGCTCCTGATTTTGACTTTCGTATAGGTTCGCCATATAAATAATTAATTAAAGCACTCTTACCAACGCCAGTTTTCCCAAGAACTAAAATATTTATTTGTAGTTTTTTCTGTTTACTCATTATTAAATCCTATAATGCGATAAAAGATAATAAGCTTTACATAATCAAGTTCTCTTCTTTCATCTTTTTTTCTATTTTTGCAATATTAGATTGAGTTGTTCCAAGAATATCTGCTGTTTCCACTTGTGTTCGACCCTCCTCTCTTAGTTTTTTGACAGTTTCTGTTTGTTTACTCACAGGTTTTGTTTTATTAGAGCTGTGCTGTGAAATAGTTATTGCATCTGGATAACGCCGAATCTCTATCATAATTGATTCATGTTCTGTTCTAGTTTTAATTTTTGCATGATTATCTTTTATTGAGATATCCGCATTTCCATGTTGTGTTAATTCATCTAATGTTTTGCTTCCTAGATGTTTAGGAAATAAAGAATATCCACTAGATTTTGATATTTGTTTGTCACTCATAACCCACCTCGTTGTAATATAAATTCATATGAAATAATATCACATATTTTTTATAAGTCAAGCATAAAAATAAATAGTTCATATATTACAAATAGATTGTATGATAATGTCAGTGTAATAATGTTTTTGCACCTATGCACTTTTTGTATACTATATCTCACCCCTCCCCCACCCACCTTGACAACTCCTTTCATTTACGCTTTACTATACCCACCACAACCTAATTGACCACCCACCACCAAAAAGGAACATCTCACCATGATAAATCCTTTAAATAGAACAGGACACAATATAAAAAAGCTTCGAAACTCTTACGGTGAAACACAGCAAGAACTTGGAGATGTTATAGGTGTGAGCGCTTCTGCGATTGCTAACTATGAAAAAGGCACTAGAGAAGTTGACCTTCAAAAGCTTCAAGCAATTGCTGCACACTACGGTTGTTCTGTCGAGAAGATTGTGAATAACAACATCGTGTTTCACAACTTGCAAAACATAACCTTTGGTTGGCATACTGTCACAGATTTAATACCGATAGTTTTTCCTATATTCTGTTCAGAAAAAGC
>JAITFS010000246.1 GCA_031281195.1 Oscillospiraceae bacterium | reverse complement strand
CCCCCTTCGTCTGTTGCCCAATGCCATTTTTCTACACAATGGTCTGAGCCGTTTTTACCATGACACGCACAGCCTGAGTTACACACAGTATGATAACACTTTATCCGGTTAGCTCCATATTTCCAGTGAACTTGTTGGGTGGCATAAGAGTTTTTAAACCAGCAGTGCAGCTTATAATTCGCACTGCCACCTACAATATCTTCAAGGTTGTCCTCCGACAGAATTGTTAGCATTTCTACTTGTTCTTTATTATTATCCATTTTTGTGTCTCCTTTTTATTAAATCCCTACATACCCTTATATGCGGCAAGTCCCGATTTCTTACAAATAAATCTGATAATTTAAAAAATAATATGTGACAGAGCAAAAATCATATAAACAGGTGGTGTCCACAACAGCAGTGTTATGGCACCGGATAAAGTAATTGTACAAAGGTAGAGAGACTTCCATTTTTTCGTAAAAGCCGAGATAGATACCAAAAGCATGGGGATCCAGAACAGATAACTAAACACACTAGCAAACATAAGCGTAAATGCCGTCATTATTAACATAAGAAGCAATAGCACTTGAATGAACCGGGATTTTTGTATTTTTGTTAAAAAACAACAAATTAGAAATGCAATTGCTGTCGCAAACGCCAATCCTATTAGAATACTTGCAGCGGTAGTGGTCATAACAACCATAAAACCCGGCAAAAAGGGGAAGAAAATTGCATCTGCGGAGGGTCCTTGAAGATGATGAAGTGGGTTTTCTGCTGCATAATCGATCATTGCCATCATTATAGCCAGATAATGCCAGGCTGTGTTCTTGTTTAAATTTTCAAAGTTGTCATCTGGGGTATGATAAAACTCATTACCTTCAAGAATTGCAAAATTCATTCCTTGGAATCCATATTCGCGAAAGACCGTAAAATCTGTAAAAGAATCGGTTATTGCCACCCTGTACAGCCAGTCGCCCCAATGAAATCCGATGGGACGGGGTGCAGTCTTACTAAAAAATCGTATCATATCGTATGAAGTCTCGGAGGTTTGGAAATTGATTACCCCACCGCTGTTGCCAATTGCTTCAAAGTTTAAAAGTATATCTATTTCATCAGTTAAATATTGAAAATCCTCAGAAAATGCCCAAGCTCCCAAAGCAAACAGCTCTTCACCACTTGTAAAAAGGAAATGTATGTCATTGGCTAAATTATCATGATTAGCATACAAGCGGAGCGCTTCTAACATTGCAGCGACAGATAGCATAGAGTCTGCAGCGCCCGGTGTTGTCTGCTCGGAGTCATAATGTGTCACAAACATCATACCGCCGCTTTCATTATAAGGGGATTTTAACGTAACCAAAATATTATCAACATTCATATATCCCTGTAGAATTAGAGGGTGCTCCGGGAAAATATCTGCATTAAATTCCTCCCACATATTCTCCCATTTTTCATCAAAGGGTTTTAGTTGCGGAAACCAATAAGATTCATTATGAAGCAAATGGATTTCGGCACTTGCTTCATGTATGTCTTCAGGTGTAAAAACAGTCCTATGGACAATGGGTGCAAGCCCCATCGCTTCAATTTCGGCAATAATCTCATCTCGAGCGGCTGCCACTTCTTCTGTACCGACAAATCTAACCCCCGTTGCTAGTTTTTCAATATTGGTCATCATACGGATAAACGAAGGTGAAGCTTCATCGGCAGTCGGCGGTGATATGCTTATAATACCAAGAACAACAGAGCATACCAATAAAAAAACAATAAGCAGTGCAATTAATAAAGTTTTTACGGGTTTTTTAGTATTCAAGATTATCTCCCGGTTTTTAAGATTTTAGCTTTTTGTTTTTCGCGTGCGGTCTTCTGTCTGTTACCTGACTTTATTCAATTTTTTACATACTTTTATAAGAAACTCACTTTGATTCCTTACAAGAAATCAAAAAATCCTTCATCTTTTTCTTAGCACGATGTATTTTTACATCTACGTTGGTTTCACTAAGCGCTGTGATTTCCGCTATTTGTCGGGTTGACAAATCAGCAAAGTACCGCAACAGAACAACCTCCTTAGATATTTCATCGAGGTTCTCGATGGCTTTGTACAAAAATATACATTCTTCACGCTTTAACAGATTTTCTTCAATATCAAATGATGAAACAAGCTCAGAAACGTTATCAATCGGATAAATGGTTTTCTGCTTCCGATAGTACATTCTTATTTCATTTAACGCGATAACAAAAATCCACGTTGAAAACGCTGCTCTATCAGGGTCATAAGTGTCGATTTTTTCAGCGACCTTCACAAAAACATCTGAGGTTATATCCTCAGAATCATGGACGTTCCCCACACGCATCAGCGTGAAGCTATATATTTTGTCGTAAAACGTGTTGAAAATTTCTTCCATAGTAAAAACCTTACTCATGCTTATCCTTTATACTGTTTGACGTTTAACAAGCTCATAAAACTCACCGCGTTTTTCCATAAGCTCATCATAACCACCTTGCTCGACAATTTTTCCGTTATCAAGCACAACCACCCGGCTGCAACCTTTTATGGTTGAGAGCCTATGAGCAATAATGACACGTGTGGCTTTTAACGATTCTATTGAGTTTGCAACATGTCTTTGTGTGATGTTGTCAAGCGCACTGGTTGCCTCATCGAAGAATATTAACCTCGGTTTAGAAATAAGTGCACGGGCGATTAACAACCGTTGCCGCTGACCACCTGATATTCCGCTGCCACCTTCGGCAATTACAGTGTGCATACCCATCGGCATTTCCCGAATATCCTCCGCTATGCCTGCAAGCTCTGCCGCTTCCCATGCGTCGTCAAGAGTTTTCCATGGTGCAGTTATTACAATATTTGCAAAAATCGTTCCTGCCATCAGCTTGCCGTTTTGCAAATCTACGCCAATGCATTGCCGTAGCGCACGTAAATCCAAGCTTGAAAGGCTATGACCGTCATAATAAACATCACCTGTTTCAGGTTTTTCAAAACCGAGCAGCAACCGGAGCAACGTGGACTTTCCGCTACCCGTTTTCCCGACGATGGCGATATAATCCCCCGACCTTATTTTTAAGTTGATATTATCTAAAATAAGCGGCCCATCCTCACGGTAACGGAAGGATAAATTGTTCATTTCCATGTTCCCCGAAAGTCTGGTTAGCTGTTTTTTGTTTTCATGAACCTCCGGCTCACACTCCATAATCGGTCGCACCATTTCCAGATTAACCTTTATGTCCGTAAACGTATGCGCAAGCCCTGAAAGCATCATTATTGCTCCGCTCATCGAACCATACGCTACCATAAATGCAAGATAATCAGACGTACCTATTCCTGATGCTCCTGCAACATAGTACATCAAAATGCCACCACCTAATGATATGATGAGGTTTATCGGCTCTAACAGGCGCAGGAACATAGGCGGTGAATATGTAAGCTGCCCGATTTCCTTATATTTTGCAGCCCACTTAGCAAATGCACGCTTCTGAGCACCTGTTATCTTGATTTTCTGTATACCGCTGATAAGCGCGAACAATAATGCACTCAGCTTTGCAGATGCCTTCATACGCTTTCGGGAGATTTTCATTTGTAAGATTGTAGATAGCAAGGACAAAAAAAGCATCGTGAAAATGATAAGAAAAGCAGGCACAACCATTGAAGGTGCATAATGCTGCATCTGAAACAGAAAAACAAACGAAAATAACGCTGTAAGCCCCGTTGACATGAAGGTGGTTGTAATGGTATGACACAAGCCGGTCAAGCTCTGCATACGGCTTGCTACCTCACCCGCAGCATAATCCTTAAAGAATGTTACCGGCAAAGACAGCACCCGCATCATAGTTGCATTTTGCACCCGTATGAACAATACAGAAAATCTCGTCAGCACAAGGCTTTGTGCAAGACCGAACAAGATAGCACCAATAGCAGTTCCGGCGAGTAGGAAACCAACCGCCAGTATGTTTGACTTTATACCCGAGGGTATGACTGTTCCGTAGAGCTGGCTTTGGACATACGGTGATGCAAGTCCCAGAAGTGACACAATCAAGCTAATAATCATTACATATATAAAATCCGGGATTCGAACGTTTTTTGCCATAAAAAGTGCCAAATCGATGAGTCTAAGCTTTTTTAGTGCAAATGGTTTATAGAAGCAAAACGCATCCTCAACAATGTTTTTTGTTGTTTTTTTATTTATCTTAACATTAATACCATTTTTGTCCCGATACACATACCCGCCGGTTTTCCTTGGTAGCAGTGCAACAGGCTCTCCATTTACAGTACATCCAAAAAATGGGTCGACAGAGTCCTTCCACCACTCATCTTTTAGTTCAACACGACGGCGCATCGTACCCGATGGACGGAGCATATATTCTATTCGCATTTCTGCATCGGGTAAATTGTCGGGGATTTCAGGAACTTTTACTTTCAGATGCAAAAGGATTTCATGTACAGCATCGGTAACTTCTTTTTCTTTCACACCGTGTTTTTTGATGAGTATCGACAGAAGGTCGTCAAACGCACCTTCGAACATTATTTCGTCGCCGGTTTTCCTTGTTTCCAGTTGCTCATCAAAAATATTGATTTTCTTCATCTCTAATCTCTGTCCTACATCCTACGTGTGCTTGCGTTCGGTATACTGTATTTAACACATACACCTCACCGCACACTCATTCATTATTAATTATTAATTATTAATTTAATTATGCATTTTCTTACTCAGTTGCAATAAGCTCTGTGTAAACTCCGCCTTTTGCATAAAGCTCCTCATGTGTGCCACGTTCAACTACGTCACCTTTTTCCAATACTATAATTTCGTCGCAATCACGCACAGTCGATAAACGGTGCGCGATTATAACGCGAGAACACCCGACATTGCGGATATTTTTCATTACAATTTCCTCAGTTTTTGCATCGAGTGCACTTGTGGCTTCATCGAGAATTGCTATTGTTGGTTCTTGTGCCAGAACTCGTGCGATTTCCAGACGCTGACGTTGACCTCCTGAGAAGTTTTTACCATTTTCTGCTACTATTTGCTCATATCCGCCGGGACGTGTAATAATAGTTTCGTGTATATCTGCATCACGTGCTGCGAGAATTACAGCGAAATCCTCTATGGAAGGATCCCACATGCGGATATTTTCCGAAACTGTGTCTTCAAACAGCATAATTTCCTGATCAACCATCGAAACTGAACTGCGGAAGGAATATTCATTTATTTCGGTTCTGCGTTTGCCGTCAAACAGTATTTCACCCTCCCACGGTTCATACAGACCTGTTATTAACTTAGCAAGGGTTGATTTACCCGATCCCGAAGCACCTACTATAGCAACGGATTTCCCCGGTTGCAGTTCCATAGAAAAGTTTTTAATCAAAGGTGCTGAAAGCTTATTATAACCAAACGTAAGATTGTCAATAATGAGCCTGCCTGACAGTTTACCGCTCAGTTCTCCAATGCACTCAGGTTCGGTTTTATAGTTCATTACATCCTCGATACGTTCCATATTCGTCCGCATAGTTGTGAAGCTCTGCATAACGCCGGAGAGCTGACTGACAGGAGCAAGGAACGAACCGAGAAAACCTTGAAACGCCATCATCATGCCTATTGTCATATAACCATCCATGATAAATGCCACACCAATCATCATCACAGCAATGTTCAGAATCAAGCTGAAAATTGATGGAATCAACCCGAATTTCATCTGAAAACGCTCTGCGGCAATAGTTGCATTGTGCTGCTTTGCCAGATATCCGGTATAACGTTCAAAAATCCCACCCTCTGCTCCGGATGCCTTGATGGTTTCTATCATATCGATACTCGATAATGTTACGGAGCTAAGATTGCCGCCTGATGACTGTGACTGTCTGGCGAATGTTATGCTTTTTCTTGCCATGTACTGCGAGAAAACCATATTAATAACTGCTGACCCTATGCCAATTACGGTAAGAATCAGGTTATACTGCAACAGCATTATGAAATAAAACACCATAAGACCCATATTTATCAAAATGGGAGACAACTGTGAAATAAGCATACTCGCTATCCCCTCATTTGAACCCAAGCGCATGAGAATGTCACCGGTGTAACGCTGAGAGAAGAACTCCATTGGTAACCGCAATATATGCCACATAAATTCAGCATTTGCAGAAATAGCAAACTTCCCTTCCATACGCAGCCGATAAATAGCGTTAATAACTGAAAGGATAAGCCTGACCAATAATGCAGCAAGCATGGCTAAAATAAATGGTATCAGCCACTCCCTGTTTCTTCCCGAAAGGATTTCATCCATAAAAATCCGCGTGAATAAGGGATTAAGAATATCTGTAAACGAAGCAAATGCACCCATCAGGAATACGAACACAAACGCAGCGACTGTTCCTTTGAGCCGAACAAGTGCAAAGTTCATAACGCTTCTTGGTTTACCCTCACGGACAAACTCGGGTGTTGGTTCAAATGTTATAGCTATGCCGGTGAAGGATTTATCAAATTCCTCCAATGATACTTCAGTAGTTCCCCGTCCGGGATCGTTGATTACTGCACACTTTTTCTTAAAACCTGTAAGCACAACAAAGTGGTTAAAATTCCAGTGAATGATGGCAGGCATCTTCAAGGTGCGAAGGTCGGAGGGTTCTGTGCGGTATGCCGTAGGTTTAAGCCCGTAAGAAACAGCAGCGCGATAGATATTACGTGCATTGCAGCCATCTCTGGAAACACCACAGTCCGAACGTACCTGTTCAAGCGGAATCCACTTGCCGTAATAAGCTAAAATCATGCAAAGCGAAGCTGCGCCACACTCCAATGCTTCCATCTGCATAATAAACGGAACTTTTTCTACTCTTTTTCTTTTTCTGTTAATTTCCAAAGTTATTTTCCTTATCGGAACATTAATTCAATAGGTCTACGTTCTGCTGTTATGACAGTTAAATTGCATATAGTACCGACGGTCAGATTGACTGCTGTGCTTTGAGACTTTGACCAGCGGAGCGACCCATCTGGATTTGTCTCCATTTCTACAATAACTTCAATGAGGTTCCCCGACGGCAGATAAAGAAACTCGAAGTACTCACCGAGTTCGTCACGGAGGTTATCAATATGAACAGGGGTATCTCCAACGCTTTTTACCATACCAATAATATAACCGTACTGTTCTCTCGGTGCCCAATCCGGAGATACACGGACTCTCATGCCTTCTTTGAGCTGTCTCGCTTCATCTATGGGTATATAGCAGAATATTTCGGTCTGTGAAACACTCTGTGTGACAACATGGCGTGGAGAAAGTGCAGTGCCTCTGATATCAACAGTTTCAGGAAT
>JAITFS010000218.1 GCA_031281195.1 Oscillospiraceae bacterium | reverse complement strand
GAACAGTGCCTCCATGCACTGCTCGCGGCGCTCCGCCTCCGTGCTCCGCTTTACGAAAAGCATAAATATCAAACAATTTGCTTACACTATAATTAGCTAGGTATTTTCTCTTAATATGGAAAGAAAATAAAAGTACTAAACACCTTGCGAACGTCTACGATGCCGTAACATGTAAGTCAACAAAGCGAATATTGGTGTAACGACTGCGCATATTGCCATTGTCCAAAAGATATTTGACCAATTTAAAGCAGTTAACCCCACAAAATCATTAGGTAATATATTAGCAAAACCACTAAACAATAAAGCACCGATAATGAACCCCACTAACATAGCTACAATTAGAATAGTACGTAAAGGATTAAATGGTCTGCACAAACGGAAAAGCATTAAAAAACCAACAAATGACACTGTATAAACCGACATAGTTTGCATTTGTAAGGTAGGAATATCAAAATTATTATAAAGAATGAAGACCAATGCCAAACCTAAGAAGCTTGCAAGACCCGCAGGTAAAGCACTACGAAAAACATTTATCAAAAATTTTCCACTAACGATACTATGATTTGGCTCCATTGCAAGAATAAATGATGGTGCACCAATAATTAACATATTATATAAAATGAATTGCAACCCTTCCATTGGGAATAATGTTTGGAAAGGTATTGTTATTGATATGACAAATAAAAATGAAAAAATGTTCTTCATAATAAAAAGAGAAGCCGAACGTTGTAAATTGTTGATAACACGGCGACCTTCCATAACAACAGCAGGCATTGCAGAAAAATCAGAGTCGAGTAAAACAATATCTGCAACCTGACTTGCTACCTCGCTACCGGATGCCATTGCAATACTACAATTAGCATCTTTTAGAGCAAGCACGTCATTTACGCCGTCACCTGTCATAGCGACTGTATGTCCTGATTTTTTCAAAGCACGTACTAATTTACGTTTTTGATCTGGAGTGACACGACCAAATACAACATACTCCTCAACAGCCCGCCGGAGCTTTCTATCAGTTGTTAGCTCTACAGCATCAATAAACCGCTCTGCACCATCTATCCCTGCTTCCCGTGCAATTTGAGAAACCGTCATTGGGTTGTCTCCGGATATGACGATTATTTTTACACCTTGTTTTTGAAAAAAATCAAATGTTTTTGGAGCGGCAGGACGTATTCTATTTGATAGTAAAACTAATGCAAGAGGAATAAGACCACTTGGATCAATTTTACCGTCAAATCTTTTGTTATATAAAGAAAGCAACAGGACTCTATAACCACGTGCAGAATGTGCCTCAATTAAGCTCTGGTATTTATAATACGAGGATCCCATAATTCTTTCGGGAGCACCTAAAAGGTATGTTTCATCAGAATTAAAAGTAACAGCACTATATTTGACCGCAGAGGTAAATGGTAAAACATTTGCTGCGTGTCTTCTTGGAGGTGAGTTCATGTATGCTTGCAGTGCTGCCATTGTTTCGTTTTCTTTATCCATGTTACCAACATAGTCTGTTAATATTCCATTTACATCATTGGTATTAAAACGGTCTTCGTTGAGTAAAACAATCTCTTTAACCTCCATATTATTCTCGGTTATTGTTCCTGTTTTATCAACGCAAAGAACATTAACCCTGGCGAGAGTTTCTACACAACCCATTTCTTGTACGAGAGTTCGCTTTTTTGCAAGACGTAACACACTAACAGTCAAAGTTATTGATACAAGCAAGTATAAACCGTCAGGAATCATTCCGACTAATGCTCCAACGGTGCTGTCAACAGCATTTACAGACTCATATCCACCTCTAAGCTGTAAGATGAACATAGCAATACCAAGCGGAACTATAGCAATACCAATAACCTGCACCAATCTTTTTAGTGCAGAAACCATCCCGCCTGATGATAATTTATTTCGAGTTTTCTTTGCATCCAATGTAAGTTGAGCAACAAAAGAGTCACGTCCAACCTTATCCAATCGTGCTACGCAAGTTCCGGAAACTATAAAACTTCCCGAAAGTAGAGAATCACCTTTTGATTTTATAACTTCATCTGATTCACCTGTAACAAGTGCTTCATTTACATGACACTCACCGTCAAGTACAATAGCGTCAGCATATATCTGCTGTCCTGTTGTAAATACAGCAACATCATCAAGAACAGTTCTCTCAGCAGGTACAGATTTTTGCTCACCATCGCGGATTACAATTGCATTTGGAGCTGTTACAAATGTAAGTTTTGCCAGAGCTGCACGTGAGCGGAGTTCTTGTATAATCCCAATAACTGTATTTATGATAACTACATTTAAAAAGAAAATATTACCAATAGAACCCCAGAATAGAGTACAAAACCCAAGAATTAATAGCACAAGATTAAAATATGTAAAAACATGCCCTTTTATTACTTGTAGGACTGTTTTCTCGGCTGACTCAGGTTTATTGTTGGAATAACCATTATCAAAGCGCTCACGGGCTTGTGCATTTGTAAGCCCCCTATTCGCTTGTGTTTCAATTCTTGGCAGCACTCTGTTTAATCGTACCGCTCTTGTTTCTGTTGCCACTTTATAACCTCTGAAAAACATTTAGAGTGGCATTTTATCATAAAAAACTTGACATTCCAAGACTAATAGAATAAGTTTTCACTATACACTTAAAAATATCCTATTGTAATCTTAATAATGTTGAAATAGTATGTAATAAACCACTAGTGAAAGGAATGGTCATAAAAATGGAAGAGCAATATCAATTAATATCTGCGCGTTTGCGTGAACTAAGAGAGATATTTGACCTTTCTCAAGAAGATATGGCAAAAGAAGTGGGAGTAGATGTAACGCAGTATGCCGAGTACGAAGAGAGCGGAAAGAATATACCTATCAGTGTGTTGTACCATATATCACAAAAATTTGGTGTTGAAATGTCAGAGATATTAACAGGAGAGCAAGCACATATTTCAACAATGCAGGTATGCCGCAGAGGTAAAGGTCAAACAATAGACCGTTATCCCGGATATATGTTTGAGAGCTTAGCACCAAGATTTAAAGGAAAAATTATTGAGCCTTTACTTGTTACCCTTTTACCGGGAGAAACAGAAGCTCCACTTGTATCACATAGCGGACAAGAGTTTAACATAGTCCTAGAGGGAACTATTGCTATAACTTATGAGGATAAGGAAGTTATACTAAACGCTGGTGATGCAGTGTATTTTGATCCAACTAACCTGCACGGTCAAAAAGCAATTGGTAATGAAAAAGCAAGATTTTTAACAGTAATTACAGAATAATGGAGTTTAGCATGATAGAGAGATACCTACCAAAAATAGATTTTACATCTTATGAGGATTTTATAGAAAATTTCGAAATAAACATTCCTGAAAGTTTTAACTTTGGGTTTGATATAGTTGATAAGTGGGCAGAAAATGAACCAAATAAACCGGCGTTATTATGGTGTGATGATAATAATGATGAAAAACAATTTACATTTTATGATTTAAGTCGACTTTCAAATAAAGCAGCTAACTATTTCACCGAGCTTGGTATAAAAAAAGGTGATGTTGTTATGTGTGTGCTTCGCCAGCGTTATGAGTATTGGATAACAGCTATTGCACTTTGTAAAATCGGTGCGGTTATAATACCTGCCACAATGCAGCTTACATCAAAGGATATAATTTACCGTGCTAATTCAGCAAAGGTAAAAGCGGTTGTTTGTTATAGTGATAATGATGATTTTGTAGTAAAACAAATGGAAGATGCCTTCCCGGAGTGTCCAACTATTAAAATAAAGATACTAACGCCGAATAAACGTGATGGATGGCTTTCGTTTAATGATGCTATCGAAGAACAATCAGATATTTTTAATCACAAAACCGAAGCGGACAAAACATTAATAACAGACCCGATGCTAATATATTTTACATCCGGAACAACAGGTATGCCAAAGATGGTTTTGCATGATTTTTCACATCCATTAGGTCATATTGTAACGGCTAAATATTGGCAGCAGGTGCGTGAAGACAAACTCCACAACTCTATGTCAGACTCCGGCTGGGCTAAATTTGGATGGGGTAAAATATATGGTCAATTTATCTGTGGAGCACCTGTGTTTGCGTACGATATGGAAAAGTTCGTACCTAAAAATGTTATGGAAAAACTACAAAAATACAAGATAACAACATTTTGTGCGCCACCTACAATGTTTAGATTTATGCTTGCTGATGGTATGGAGGAATATGACTTTAGTTCAATAGAACATTGCGGTAATGCAGGAGAACCGTTAAGTCCTGAAATATTTAACAAAATTAAAGAAATTTGGGGATTAGAAATGCATGAAGGTTTTGGACAGTCTGAATCCACTGTTCTCATAGCAAGCTTCCCGTGGTTTAAACCAAAACCCGGCTCTATGGGAAAACCTGCACCTCTTTATGATATTGATATTATAGATTCATACGGAAATACATGTGAAGATGGAGAAGAAGGTCGAGTTATTGTTAGAAACACTAAGGCTGTGGGATTGTTTAAGGGATATTACATGAATGACAAGCAAACAGCCGAAGCGTTTGCGGGTGGTGTGTATGATACAGGTGACACTGCATGGCGTGACCCTGATGGGTACTATTGGTTTGTTGGCAGAAACGACGATATGATAAAATGCAGTGGTTATCGAATTGGTCCTTTTGAAGTTGAGAGCGTTTTATCCGAGCATGACGCTGTTTTGGAATGTGCGATAACCGGTGTGCCTGATCCAAAGCGTGGACAGGTTGTTAAAGCTACTGTTGTACTTAACAAAGGTTATGTCGCATCGGATGAATTAATTAAGGAACTTCAAGACTATGTAAAGAAAACGACCGCACCGTATAAATACCCGCGAATCGTTGAGTTTGTTGAGGAATTACCAAAAACTATAAGTGGTAAAATCAAACGTGCTTTAATCAGACAGACAAATTCAACTTCTTAAAAGCTTTAAGCAAGTCATCCTCATCATAAGGTTTTAACAGAAAATCATCAGCTCCATTTTTTATAGCATCACGTACAATAACCTCCTGCCCCATAGAGCTTACCATAATTACACATGCATCAGGAGCTATGCTCTTTATATGAGAGAGTGCTTCTAAGCCATTCATATTATCCATAACAATATCCATGGTCACAATATCCGGGCGAAGTTTTTCAAATAACTCAACTCCGAGTTTACCACTATTAGCTTCTCCGGCTATAATATACCCGTTTCTAGTTAAGATATTTTTCATCATTCGTCTCATTAATGATGAATCATCAACTACCAAAACTCTCTTGCTCAAAAATATCTACCTTTCGCAGTAAACATAACTGCAATTTGAATATTAAAGGTTGTCTGTGTGATACATAAGTGCTGTTAGTGCTACAATTGGGGCTGTTTCGGAGCGTAGAACACGTTTTCCCAAAGATACGATGTGTGTGCCTTTTGATTTTGCAAGTTCTGCTTCACTTGGTTCGAAACCACCCTCAGGACCTGTGATAATCGATACTGACATTATTTTGTTATCTTTATTCTCTTGTGAAAAATGAAACTCAAGCAAATCCTTTATATGTTGTTTTTCTTCATCTTCATAACAAAATAGTGTTAAATCGGATTGACCGATAGAGTCAACGACGGCGTCGTTTAGTTTGCCAATATCTGTTACTTTTGGTATAATACCTCTGCCGCATTGCTTTGCGGCTTCTTTTGCAATACGTTGCAGTCTTTCGATTCTTTTTGGTATATTATTTGGTACAGATACACATCGTTTAGATTCATATAGTATAACATTATATACACCAAGTTCAACTGCTTTTTGTACAGTATAATCAAGTCTGTCTCCTTTGGAGTATGCAGCATAGATTGTAGAGGTTATTAAAGGTTCATTAAGTACCTTTTTTTGCTCAACAATTCTTACTACAAATCGCTCATTACGTTCACCAAGAGAGCATGTATAATCATTATTTTCACCATCACAAACAATAAAAAGTTCATCAGGTGCTAAACGCAGTGAGCGAATGTGCTCAAAATCCTCACTATTTAGCTTTATAGAATCTGCTCCAACATCTTGTGGAGCTACAAAAAAACGTATCATATCAAAATCCTTCTAACCTAGTGATAATGGTGGTCTATGTGAATCAATAACATTTAACACATTAAAGAAATCTCTGTTTAAAATATCAGCCATACGGACAAGCGAGTACCAACTAATTTCAATACGTCCCATAACAACGGTTGGTGTGCCTAAACCTGTTATATTCTGACTTGCATCAACTGTAAAGTACATATTATAGCCGTTATCAACTAAAACCTGCATAGAATTACCTCTTAGCAAATATCCGCCGGGTGCAATAAACAGGTTTGTTTCTCCAAGAATCGGCTTAACTACATCATTCCATCTACCAACATCGTATCTGATTAAACCCGGGTCACTATTAGGTCCCCAAAACTGACTTGCTCTGCCCGTGCTGCCATTGTTATGCGTGAAGCTATGATTTGCAAAAAGCCAACCATTACTCTTTATTTTATCAGCAATGTCAATAGCATTATTTGTTATTTGCTCATTTCCGGACTCCAACTCAGCAAGCGTATATCCAAATAACCCGGGGAAGCCGGTTGCAGCAATGATTCCTTTTGCTCCACGCCATGAAAACTCAGGATGTTTTTTTACAAAGTTATCAACCATAAGAAACACGTCACCATCATAAGATAAAACATAATCTGTTGATGTTTTTATTTCTACAGCAAGCTCACCGTCTGAATCAAGTACAATTTTTCTTGGAAAAGCAAGACCGGAAGCCTCTGAATCTCTGTGGTTTAAGTAATGCGGGTCATCAATTGATAGTATTAAGGGTTTTTTCCCCGGAGGCAGGTAAATATCTTTTAACTGCATATTTCCGTCAGTTGCAGTTCTAAAAACATCATTTACATCGAATAGTATAAAATCTCGTTCTAAAAGTTGTGGTAAAGCTCTCTCCAATTCTCGCTGATAAAGAAAGTACGCATAAGTGCTTGATGGTGTTGTTAAATTTTGGTATATGCTTTCGGGATAAATTATTAATGTATGGAAAAATATATGTTTAACTTCACCTTCATATAATACTAGGTTTTCAATAGCTTCGTTGATGGTTTCTTTAAACTTTTGCGTTTCGTTATTTATAAGTGTTTCGTCTTCATCAAGCAAAACAAGTGCTTCTTCATAAAAATACCCTTGGAGCAACATCTCTGCTTGTTCCAGCATAACACTTCGTCTAATAGTTAAGTTTTCTTCGGTCTCAGGTGGTTCGGGGGTTGGTGTTACATCTATAACCGGATCATTATTATCATTGTTATTGTCAGGGTTTTGATTCGCATCAGATGTTGGAGTAGGTGACGGACTGAGAGTATTGTCGTTATCAATACCATAAGACAACACCCAATAACCCGCAGCAAGCCACGCTCCGACAATAAGGACTACTAATAAGAGTATAATACTACGGTTTTTCATACATGCATTATACAAGATGTTGTGGTCAATTTCAATGAATAAACTGTAACAAATTTACTATTTCCTAATAACTTTTCTCACAAGTAGGTTTATGCCTATCATTAAAAGCATACCTACTGCACATACAGTAAAGACCGTGTTGTAATGACCATCAATATCACGAAAATAACTGGCGATAAACGGTGCTGCAACACCTGCAAAACCAAATGCCATATACATTATGCCATAATTAGAACTATAATTTTTTAGACCGAAACGGTCAACGGTGATTGCAGGATAAACACTTAGCGTTGAACCAAAACAAAGTCCTGCAAGTGCAACACCAAGTATTAGCAGTGGTAAACTACTGTAAAATCTAAAACCAATCATATTAACCAGATGTATAGCAAATACGAAAAGTAATGTGTTTGCCCATCCGATCTTATCTGAAACAATACCACCAACAATGCGACCAATAGCATTTACCAGCGCCATAAATGCTACTAAACCTGCAAGTAATGATGCGTTATTAATACCTGCTTGTAACTCTGCAATACCTGTGATATTACCAATAACCATCTGTCCAATTGAGACAGAACACAAAAACAT
>JAITFS010000161.1 GCA_031281195.1 Oscillospiraceae bacterium | reverse complement strand
CCTTGCAGACTACGCAAACGCATTTCAAGTATTGCTTGTGCTTGAATATCGCTGAGGTCAAAACGCTCCATCAGACGTTCTTTTGCATTGTCGTAACTGGTGCGGATTATCTTTATAACTTCGTCAATATTGTCACATGCAATACGCAAGCCCTCAAGAATATGTGCTCTTTCTCTCGCTTTTTTTAGATCATATTCCGTGCGGCGTCTGATTATTTCACGCTGGAATGTTATGTATTCCTCAAGCATTTGTTTAAGAGATAATATACGTGGCTGTGATTGGTCGTCAACTAGTGCAAGCATTACAATTGCAAAGGTTGTTTGCATTTGAGTTTGTGTATAAAGACGGTTTAGTACCACTTGGACATTTGCATCACGTTTTAGCTCGATAACAATTCGCATACCGTCTCTGTCAGATTCGTCACGCATTGCAGAAAGACCTTCAATGCGTTTGTTCTTAACACATTCGGCAATTTGCTCTAATAGTCTTGCTTTGTTGACCTGATATGGTAACTCTGTGACGATAATTCTTGTGCGGCCCTGTGCCATTTCTTCAAGCTCTGTTCTTGCACGCAGGCGGACTCGTCCTCGCCCTGTTGCATACGCTGCTCTGATACCAACCCTACCCATGATGATACCGTAAGTCGGAAAATCCGGACCTTTTATATGTTCCATTAAATCGTCAAGCTCTGCTTCCGGATTTTTCATCACACATATTACCGCATTTATAACCTCTGTAAGATTGTGCGGTGGAATATTTGTTGTCATTCCAACGGCTATACCGCTTGAACCGTTAACTAGTAGATTTGGGTATCTACTCGGCAAAACTCTTGGTTGTTTTCGTGTTTCATCGTAGTTTGGATCCCAATTTACCGTGTCTTTGCCAATATCACGGAGCATTTCATCAGATATTTTTGATAAACGCGCTTCGGTATATCGCATTGCTGCCGGTGCATCTCCGTCTACCGACCCGAAGTTGCCGTGACCTGATACCAGCATGTATCTCATGGAAAAATGCTGTGCCATTCGGACAAGTGCATCATAAATCGACAGATCACCATGCGGATGATAACGTCCCATAATATCACCAACTGCGGTTGCAGCCTTGCGGAATGGTTTGTCGTTTGTTAGTCCGCTCTCGTGCATTGTATATAAAATGCGACGGTGAATCGGCTTTAGCCCGTCACGCACATCAGGTAATGCTCTGTCGATAATAACCGACATTGCATAAGTAAGAAATGATGTTTCCATTTCTTGTTCGAGTGGTGATTTTATTATGATTTGATCGGGATAACTTATATCCCCTGTTTTTTCTTTTCTTGGTGTTTTTGGCATTTGTATTAAAGCTCCTTAAAATCTACATATCTAGGTTAACGGCGTATTTTGCGTATTTTTCAATATACTCCTTACGTGGTTCTACTTTTTCACCCATAAGTACAGTAAATACTTCGTCAGCTTGCACAGCATCGGTAAGCTCAATTCTCTTTAGTGTGCGTGTTTCGGGATTCATCGTTGTATCCCACAGCTCGTGAGCATCCATTTCTCCAAGCCCTTTGTTACGAGTAATGTCAACACGGCCTTTGCCATCCTCACCACGCATTTCTTCAAGTGCTGTGTCAAGCTCAGCCTCGTCTAGAATCCAACGAATCGTCTTACCTCTTGTCAGCTTAAATAATGGCGGTTGAGCGGCATAAACGTAACCACCTTCGATAAGCGGACGCATAAAACGGAAGAAAAACGTAAGTAACAATGTCCTGATGTGGCTTCCATCAACATCAGCATCCGCCATGATGATAACCTTGTGATAGCGGAGTTTTGTTGCATCAAATTCTTCACCAATACCAGCACCAAGTGCTGTTATGACAGGCGTTAGCTTCTCGTTTCCATAAACCTTGTCAACTCGTGCTTTTTCGACGTTAAGCATCTTACCCCAAAGTGGTAGAATCGCTTGAAAACGGCTGTCTCGACCACCTTTTGCACTTCCTCCGGCACTATCACCCTCAACGATGTATATTTCTGTGAGAGTTGGGTCAACCTCGTTACAATCGGCAAGCTTGCCCGGTAGTGACATTCCCTCAAGCATGTTTTTCTTGCGAATATTATCGCGTGCTTTTCGTGCGGCTTCTCTTGCTCGTGATGCTGTGATTGCTTTGTCTAAAATCGCACGTGCAACAGACGGGTTTTCTTCAAAATATGTTGAGAGCTTATCTGATATGAGGTGGTCTACAAACGTTCTCATTTCACTGTTTCCGAGTTTTGATTTTGTCTGCCCCTCAAACTGAGCATCCATTAATCTTACAGAGATAACTGCTGTGATTCCCTCACGGCAATCTTCGCCTGAGAGCTTATCATCACCCTTTAACATGTTTGATTTTTTGCCATAATCGTTTAACACGCGGGTAAGCGCAGCCTTAAAGCCTGTCTCATGCATCCCACCGTCTGGTGTGTTGATATTGTTAGCAAAGCTTAGCAAAAACTCATTGTATACATCGCTGCTGTATTGAAGTGCAATCTCCGCAGTAGAATCATTTCGTTCATCAGAAAGATGGATAACATTGTCGTGCAATGGCGTTTTTGTCCTATTTATATACTGCACAAACTCAATGATTCCACCCTCATAACACATTGATGACTCGGCTTCTTGATTTTCCCGTTCATCTTTTATTGTGATTCGAAGTCCACCATTAAGGAATGCCTGCTCTCTCATTCTGGTTTTCAGCGTGTCGTAGCTAAAGTTAACATCATCAAAAATATCAGTATCAGGCTTAAATGTAACCTCTGTGCCTGTTTTGTCAGTTTTTCCAACGATTGTGATTTCTTGCGTAATATCTCCACGAGAAAACTTCATCTCGTATATTACACTGTTTTTATAAACACGGACAACAAGCCACTCTGAAAGTGCATTAACAACAGAAGCACCAACGCCGTGTAATCCGCCTGCTACCTTGTAACCGCCACCGCCAAACTTTCCGCCTGCGTGCAGGACGGTAAAAACGACTTCAAGCGCTGATGTTCCTGTCTGCTCTTGAATATCAATTGGAATCCCCCGACCGTTATCGGTGATTGTGATTGTGTTGTCCTTGTGAATGGTGATAAACACTTCGTCACAAAAACCTGCGAGCGTTTCGTCAATTGCGTTGTCAACAATTTCATATACAAGGTGGTGAAGCCCTGATGCTGATGTTGAGCCAATGTACATACCGGGACGTTTGCGTACTGCCTCCAGCCCTTCAAGCACTTGAATATGCGACGCATCGTACTCGTCGATGTCGATATCAAATTCGATTTCTTCTACGATTATTTCTTTTTCTGCCATTAAATTAATATTCCCTTCATTGTTTCCGTGCGTTTTTGTAAAGTTTGTGGTGAGAGCTGCGAGAGATAAACAATATTTTCATTACAAACGATAAATGATCTTGGTAATTCATCTGAAACGCTGATAACTCGTCCTGTATTTTCTGCTTTTGCTAAGAAGTCTCGTGTTATTCGTGAGCTTGTTGTGTTATCTAAGTCAAACACGCCGATTATATCGTCCTCCGGTACAACAACATTTTGTCCAAGATGTAAATACACTGTTCACTCCTATGTCATTAACTTGCCATTTTCTATTTTTATCGTTTTTCCGCTTCGCTTTGCTCCGACTGTTGTTTCATCACAACATGTGATAAACACTTGGCCGTCTTCTATTTTTTCTAGTATAAACCCTTGCCTTGTTGCATCAAGCTCTGATAATACATCATCTAAGAGTAAAACCGGATATTCGCCCAGTTGATCACAGTGAATGTCTCTTTCTGCCAGTTTTATTGAAACGGCTGCTGTTCGCGCTTGCCCTTGTGATGCATATTTTCGGGCAGAAATACCATTTATTTCTATTTCTAAATCATCCTTGTGCGCTCCCGATAAACAAAGCCCTGCTCTTAGCTCCGCTGTGTAGTGTTCTTCCTGATGTTCTAATAAATACGGTAGAATATCTGATGCTTTTTTCCCAAGTGGGTCTAGTTTTCCGACTGTTTTATATTTTATTGTCAGCTCTTCTTGTCCGCTTGAGAAATCGTTATGGATTTTTGTTGCTCTTCTTGTTAATCCTTCTGAAAATGCCGACCTGTAGAAAATTAACTGAGCGCTATGATGTGCAAGTCTGAGGTTAAAATCTCCGAGTAAATCAAGAAGTGACGGTTTTTCGTAATGGTCTCGTAAAATGCGTGTTTTGTGTTCATAAAGCTTGTTAAACTCGGTAAGTGCTGCGAGGTAACCCGGGCGAAGCTGTGATAAACAGTTATCCATTAGTTTTCTGCGGACTGTTGCTCCGTCTTTGATTATTGTTAAATCGTCGGGGCTAAATAGCACTGTTGTAAGACGTCCTGTCAGCTCTGTTGCTTTTTTTAGTTTAACGCCGTTTGCAAATAATTCTCGGCGACGTCCATGTGAAAACCTTGCTTCTAGTGTCTGGTTGCGACTACAAGAAACAATTTCCGCTTTTATGCTTGCTCTCTCGTTATCGAATCTTATAAGGTCTTTATCGCCTGTGCCACGAAATGTCCTCCCTGTTGCAAGGTAGTAAACAGCTTCAATTAGGTTCGTTTTACCTTGAGCGTTTCGACCGGAGATAACATTTACTCCGTCGCAAAACTGTATAGACACATTATCGTAGTTACGAAAACCATTTAGGAAAAGTTGATTAACCGTCATAAGCTCTCAATCTGACAGGTAATATCATGTATAAAAAGTTGTTTGTGCCGTCTGCCGGTGTGATTACGCATGGTTTTACTCCCGAGTTAAGCTCAAGGGTAACTTCATCAGCAGGAGCTGCCTTTAATGCTTCCAGTAAATATTTATCGTTAAAGCCTATTTCTAAGTTTTCGCCGTCTCCAACCAATGAACATTCATCACTTGCTTTCCCAAGAGCGGATGCGGTATATAGTTTAACAACCTCATCTTCAAATACGCATCTTACCGGGCTTTTTAGTTTATCGTTTATTATAAGTGAAACACGTTCAACAGCAGATACTAAAGCGTTTTTATCTATTTTTAAGCTATACTTAGGTTCTGTTGGAACAGAGTTTTTATAGCTTAAAAACTCTCCTTCAAGTCTGCGAGATATTAAAACAGTTTCGCCAATTTCGAATATTACATGCTTTGTGCCAAGAGTTAAATCAACTTCATTATTTTCGTCTGATAGTATTCGCTCAACTTCACCAAGAGCAGCACCCGGAACAACAAAACTAAGCTCAATAGAATCAGCATTATCCAGTTTTTCTCGTCTGAGTGCAAGTCTGTAGCCATCGACTGCGACTATTGTTAACTCATTATTTTCTGTTTCAAACAATGCTCCCGTATGAATTGGGCGTGATTCATTATCACTGACAGCAAAGTTTGTTTGAGAAATCATTTTCTTAAGCATTGATTGGCTTATTGCAATTTTGCTTTGTTCGTCCACCGCAGGAAGCTCCGGATAGTCTGATGTTGGTGAGCCAAGTATTTCAAACTTGCTGACTTCACTTTCAATCTCAGCTGTATAACCTGAGTTTACTGTAATTGTAATCTCAAATCCAGGCATTTTGCGAATTATCTCACCAAACAAACGTGCAGGTAAAACTATGCCACCTTCTTTTTCTATCTGTGCCGGTACATTAGTGATAATCCCTGTCTTTAAGTCATAGCCTGTAATCTTAACTTTATCACCGTTTGTTTCCAGTAATAAACCTTCAAGCATTGGTATTGGGCTTTTTACTAATGCCGCACGTGATGATGTGGTTATCGCAGCTTGTAATAATAGTTTTTCACAAGTAAACTTCATATTTTTTTCCTTTCAAAACTATTTTCTTTAATAATAAGAAATATATTTATAGTAGCAGTTAGTAGTAGGTAAAATTTTTGTTAATAACTATGGGAAGCCGTTGAAAATAGTGATGTATAAACTAACAATGGATGTTGGAAAAGTTTTGGAATATTTGGCAATTTGTATGTGTAATATTTTTACTAACACTAACTAACATAACATCACATTTTGTATTGTGGATAACTATTTGTTTGTAGTTTTTGAATCAATGTTTGATGCTATATTGCGAATGGCTTTTGAAAACTCGTTGTCATCTTTCATTTTGTCTATTACTGTTTTTACAGAACTCATAACTGTTGAGTGGTGACGGTCAAATATCTCTCCTGTTTCTTCAAGAGAAAGGTTTGTAAGCTTTCTAATCATGTACATTGCGGTTTGTCTTGCAAGCGCAAGGTCTGCTGTCCTGCTTTTACTTTTTAATTCCTCAGGAGCATAAGAAAAATATTTTGCTGTTTCTTCTATTATCATGTCGATATTGATTAAATCCTTTGTCCCTCTAAACATATCCTTGAGCAGATTTTTGACTGTATCGACTGTGATTTCAACGTCCATTAAGTCACGGTATGCGATAATTCTCTTAACAGCACCTTCAAGCAGGCGAACGTTTGAGTCAAGTGACTCTGCAATGTATATTATGACATCGTTTGGTAAAATAACGCCAAGCTGGGCTGCTTTGTTTTTAATAATTGCGAGTCTGAGTGCATAGTCGGGCGGTTGAATGTCTGCCGGCAAACCCCAAGTGAAACGTGAGTGCATACGGCTTTCGAAAATATCAAGCTCGTTTGGTGGTCTGTCTGATGTAAATACGATTTGTTTTCCAAGCTCGTATAAAGTGTTAAATGTGTTAAAAAGTTCTTCCTGTGGCATCTTTTTTCCTGCGATAAATTGAATATCATCCATTAAAAAGAAATCAGCGGTGCGGTATTTTTCACGAAACTCAACGTTTTTACCTTGTTGTATTGCTAAAACAAGCTCATTAAGAAACTCCTCGCCGGTGACATATACGACATTGTAATGCGGAAAGTTTTGCTCTACAGCGTGGCTGATTGCATAAAGAAGGTGGGTTTTTCCAAGACCTGAATCACCGTAGATATATAGGGGATTGTATCCGGTTTTTTTCTGACCGTCTGTTACGGCAAGGGCGGCAGCGTGTGCAAACTTGTTTGAATCACCAACTACAAAATGCTCAAAAGTGTATTCATTTATGCTAAGGTAATCGGTTTCTGACGGTGCTTCTTTCATGGTTTTCAGCTCATTGTCGTTAAGGATTTTTATTTCAAAATCCTGCGTAGAAAAAAGTTCGTTAAGAGCATTTTTTATAGAACCTAAAAA
>JAITFS010000158.1 GCA_031281195.1 Oscillospiraceae bacterium | reverse complement strand
ATAACACTATGTCCAAATAATACAATTGCTACTGCTGCTCCAAGGTTTGCTCCACTTGATACTCCTACAATGTCAGGTGCAGCAAGCGGATTTCTAAATACTAATTGAAAGACACTTCCTGCAAATCCGAGTCCTGCTCCTGCTAAGAGTGCCATAACTGTACGTGGCAGTCGCAGATTAAAAAATACTGATTTTGATAATGTGTCAACCTCTCCACCTGTAATTATCGCGAATATATCAGAAACAGATAAAGGAAATCTTCCAACAAAAAGACTAATGATAAATATTATAGTTACAAGTATTCCTGATATGATAAATAATTTTTTCATTAGTTTTTTCTTTCTCGTTTACAAGGTGTTTAATATTTAGTATTTTCTTTCTTGTTCACAAGGTGTTTAATATTTAGTGCTTTCTTTTCCGCTCAAAAGCGCATCCATGCGCTTCTCGCGGCGCTCCGCCTCCGTGCTCCGCTTGACGAAAGCAAAATATCAAACACCTTGCTCACAATAATTTCTTGCGTTAAAATAAAATACTTTGCGAACGGTACTAATCAAGTTCTACATCGTAAAACTCATGGTAGAACCTTTCGAAATCGAGTTCGGGAATCATATTGATAAGATCATCAATAGACATATTATTATACTGCAAAATGATTTCGAATAACCATTTTATTCCAAAAATACTTGCAGGAATAGGGGAGTCCCATGCCTCGATGAAGCTTGGTACATGAAAAACTAAATTGTTTTGAACTGCATTAAGTTCAGATAGAATTGGGTCGTTTAATATATCGTCAATTGTGTAGCTTGCTTCGGAAGCAATTACGATAATATCAGGATTTTTCACTAAAAGCTGCTCGTAAGAGATTTCTGTCCAACCGTTACCTTTAATATCAGCAGCAGCATTTAGACCCCCGGCTATGGTAATTAACTCTGCTTGAAACATGTCATTGGGAGCGGTCATTAAGTAAGAGCTGACTGCTGCAAAGTATATACTTGGCTTGTGCAACAAAGTAGCTGTTTGCTCATTTATGAAGCTTTGTCCGATTTTTATCCATTCGATAAGCTGTTCTGAGCGTGTATTTGCACCTGTTACTTCTCCGATGAGTTTTATCATTTCGAGCATTTTATCAAAACTCTCAGGATTTACAATGATTACTGATATACCCATTTCATCAAGAGTTTCAGCAACATCACGTAAACGAAAGGGGAGTATTACAAGGTCGGGGTTTAATGCTATACATGCTTCAATGTTAAAATCTCGTGCAGTTCCAACACTTGGCAAGTCGAGAAGCTCCGGTTGTGCCAAAGCATATATTGGGCGGGTTTCTGCTCTGGCTTCAATTCCAACGAGTTTATCAGACAAACCTAGTGCTAAACATGTTGATGTTGAGATGTAATAACCGCTGACAATTCGCTGAGTTGGTGCTTCTATTGTTATTACTCTGCCTGCCTGGTCAGTCACAACGATTGGTATACTATCAATTGCGACGGGTGATTTATCTAAAACATAACATGCAATAGAGATAAATAAAAATACTAATGTGATTAAGATTATTAAGATTCTTTTGATAACAACCATTTTAGTACCTCATTTCTGTTATCCTCTGTCACTTCTTTAACTGTAACCTTCGGGTGATAACGTATTGCTTCCAAAAACTCTGTTTTTGATGCTTTGATTACTCCAAGTATGGGGATATTATCTTCGATTTTTTGCATAACTTTCTCACGAAACAGGGGTGCTTTTGTTTCGAGAAAACCAAGCTCGTCCATAATTATAAGGTCGTTATTTCCTGAATTGTTTAAAATATCCACTCCATAAGTCTCAAATACCTCAAGTGTTTTTTCTGAAAAGCTTAAGCCCCGTCCATCATCAACAGAGAGAATATAGGCGGGGAAGTTTTTATCGTTTTCTGGGATTTGAGATTGTGACTGTGATTGTGACGGTGTTAAGAGATTTGTTAGTATTATATGGCTTGCAGGTGATAGATATAAGGTGCGTGTGCTATCATTATGTTCCTTCCAATATGTTAAAAAGCCATCAGCAGTTTTACCGGACTGTGATAAAAACTTTCTAATAGTAACAGATTTTCCTGCTCTTTTTTCACCTGTCAGAAATATATGCATAACTAAGTTTAGCATTTTTTTACAAAGTGAGCAATAAAAAGTATTGACAAGATAGTTTTTGTCTGATAAACTCTTTAAGACTTTAGCTGTGCAGGACGCTAAAGCGTTAAAGAGCGAGGATGAAAGGAACACAATCAATGCCTATTACGGAGATTTTGGAAGACAATTGCAAGTTGTTTGGAAACGACACAGCTCTAATTGAGATAAATCCCGAGCGTAAAGAAACCCGACGTATTACATGGAGGGAATATAGCCTGATTGAACCGTCTCATGGAGAATACTTCCGTCGTGAAATCACATGGAATGTTTTTAACGAAAAAGCAAACAGATTTGCAAATCTGCTGTTAAACAGTGGTATTAAAAAAGGTGATAAAGTAGCAATCTTGATGATGAACTGTTTAGAGTGGTTGCCGATATATTTTGGTGTATTAAAGACAGGAGCTCTTGCAGTTCCGCTAAACTTTCGCTATGCGGCCGATGAAATTGAGTATTGCTTAAATCTGGCTGAAGTTGATGCTTTGATTTTTGGAGCGGAGTTTATCGGGCGTGTTGAGGAAATTGCCACATCAATAAGTAAGAATAGAATGTTGATTTTCTGCGGAAGTGGTCAGTGTCCGACCTTTGCTGAGGATTATAATGAGCTTACCGCTGATTGTTCAAGTGAAGCACCGGATATTAAACTGGTTGATGATGATCTGGCAGCAATTTACTTTTCATCGGGAACAACCGGGTTTCCGAAGGCAATTTTACATAAGCACAGAAGTCTTATGCATGCGTGTATTGTTGAGCAAGCGCATCATCATCAAACACGCGATGATATATTTTTGTGTATACCGCCGCTTTATCACACAGGAGCAAAGATGCACTGGTTTGGCAGCTTTTTGATGGGTGCAAAATCTGTACTTCTAAAAGGTATTGAGCCAAAATATATTCTTGAAGCAGTATCAAATGAAAAATGTACAATTGTCTGGTTGCTTGTGCCTTGGGCGCAGGATATTTTACTTGCACTTGACAGTGGTGAAGAGAAAGTAAATAATTACAACCTGACTACATGGAGAATGATGCATATTGGCGCTCAGCCTGTTCCGCAAAGTCTTGTAAAACGTTGGAAGGAGTATTTTCCACATCACGATTACGATACAAACTACGGACTGAGTGAGTCGATTGGTCCGGGTTGCGTACATCTTGGTATTGAGAACATTCATAAGGTTGGAGCTATTGGAATACCGGGTTATGGATGGGAAGTAAAAATTGTAGACGAAAACGGTCAAAAGGTAGAAAAGGGAAGTGTCGGTGAGCTTTGTGTTAAAGGCAACGGGGTTATGGAGTGTTACTTAAATGACCCAAAAGCTACTAAGGATGTACTCAAGGACGGCTGGCTCTACACAGGTGATATGGCTCAAATGGATGAAGACGGTTTTATTTTCTTGGTTGACAGAAAAAAAGACGTTATCATCACAGGTGGTGAAAACATTTATCCGGTTCAAATAGAAAACTTCATTGCAGCACACCCGAGCGTTAAGGATGTTGCAGTTATAGGTTTGCCTGATGCCAGACTTGGTGAAATCTCAGCAGCAATAATCGAAATTAAGAAAAACCACACATGTACACAAGAGGATATAGATAAGTTCTGTCAGGCTTTACCAAGATATAAAAGGCCGCACAAGATAATTTTTGCAGAAGTTCCCAGAAACGCAACAGGAAAAATCGAAAAACCAAAACTCAGAGAAAAATATGGAGCAAAAACTTTAGTTGCTGCTCAAAATCTAGGATAGAGGAGAAAAGGAAATGATTACTAAAATTGCACTGTTACTACTATTTTTCGCACTTACTATTTTCATCGGTTTATACTTTCGCAAGCGAGCATCGAATGTAAATGATTTTGTTTTAGGAGGGCGTTCTGTCGGACCTTGGCTTACAGCGTTTTCTTATGGAGCGACATACTTTTCTGCGGTTGTTTTCGTAGGCTTTGCAGGGCAGTTTGGCTGGAGATTCGGAACATCAGCTGTATGGATTGGACTAACTAATGCATTTATCGGTTCATTGATGGCATGGTTTTTACTCGGTCGTCGCACACGAATTATGACAAATCATTTAAAAGCCGCTACAATGCCACAGTTTTTTAACGCACGTTATTTATCACCCGCTCTAAAAATCGGAGCATCGGCAATAATATTTGTCTTTTTGATCCCATACACAGCGTCACTATACAACGGTTTGGGCCGACTGTTTGAAATGGCATTTGGAATACCCTTTGAGTTGTGTATAATAGCTATAGGTATTATAACTGCAATCTTTGTTGTAGCAGGCGGATACTTTGCAACAGCGGTTAACGACTTTATACAAGGTATAATTATGATTTTCGGAATTGTGGCTGTTATTGTAGTTGCACTTAATAGTCAAGGTGGATTTGTAGAAGCAACAACAAAATTATCACAAATCGATGCAACAAACGCAGGAGGCCCGTTTGCACAAAATCCGGGAGCATTTACATCAATGTTTGGACCAAATCCGATTGATTTATTGGGAGTTGTGATTCTCACATCACTTGGAGCGTGGGGTTTACCGCAGATGGTAGCGCGTTTTTATTCGATAAAAAGCGAAAAAATGATAACAAAGGGTGCAATTGTTTCTACAATTTTTTCTATTTTAATTGCAGGGGGAAGCTACTTCCTCGGTAGCTTTGGACGTGTTTTTGCTGCAACACCGGAGGCAGCGGCACTTGCGATGCCGGAGGGCCGATTCGACTCAATAATCCCGGGTATTCTCGAAAGCATATTTTCAAACAATGACTTGATGATGGGACTTATCATAGTTCTAGTTTTTGCAGCATCAATATCAACCTTATCATCTCTTGTTATGACGTCCTCTTCAACACTTACGCTTGATTTTCTCAAAGGAGTTATCATCAAAAAAATGAATGATAGAAAGCAGCTTATTATCATTCGTGTGTTAATTGTTGTGTTTATTGTCATTTCATCAGCACTTGCTATTAGTCAGTACAACAGCCCTGTAAACTTTATTGCACAACTGATGGGTATATCATGGGGTGCATTAGCAGGTGCGTTTCTTGCTCCTTTCCTCTTTGGTTTATACTGGAAGCGTACAACAAAAATTGCCGTATGGTGCAACTTTGTTTTTAGCACATGCTTAATGCTGCTGCTTGTAGTTCTGAGAGAAGGTTTCCCGGAACTGCTACCAAAGGTTTTCCCGACTGTTTTGCACTCACCGATTAATGCAGGCGCATTTTGTATGCTCGCCGGTTTAATAATTGTTCCACTGGTGAGCCTTTTCACAAAAGCTCCTGACAAAAAAGCAGTTGACCACTGTTTCGCAGCCTATGAGGTAAAGGTTTTATCAAAAGCCGGCAAAACATTAGGGGAGTGATCACAACCTCTTGACATAACCCGTGTATTATATGTATTATAATAAACGAGGTAGTTATGGAAAAATCTATAAAATCAACACGGCGTATAAAGTTAATAGTCAGTATGGTAGTGATTTTATTTGCAGGAATTATCACAGCATGGACTATATTGATGGCACCGTATATTCAAACTGAATTACCGGAAGGCGAAGGAGCTATTGTCAATTTTGCACAGCTTGGAATTGTCTTCACAGTAACGATGATATGCTTCTGCCTTGGAAATGTCTGCTCAGGACTAATCTCAAATCAAACAACAGCATCACTTCGCTTTGTACTAAGCGGACTGTTGCTGTTTTCCAGTTTTTACATATCCTCACTTTCGATTGTAACACTTCCATTAAGTAATAATTACTTCTTGCTTAACTGCTCTTATGGACTACTTGGTGGACTTGGTGCCGGAATGGCATATAACACAATAATATCCACCATGAACATGTGGTACCCTGATAAGAGAGGATTTTGCTCCGGGCTGTTAATAGCGAGCTTCGGATTAAGCTTGTTACTGATTGGAAGAATCGCTGATATGATGGGTCGATCGGAAGGTATCGGGTGGCAAAGCACTTATGTATATATAGGAGTTGTGCTTGGTATTATTATGCTTGTTGCCGCTATAGTGATACGACCGCCAAAAAAAGATTTAGAAGCGTATTTTAACAAATCAAAAAGTAAATCCCGTTTGATTAAAAAAGCCAAAGACTTTACAGCGGAAGAAATGATAAAAACACAAGCATTTTGGTTGGTTTTTGCTTTTATCGCAATCATTGCAGCAATAGGAAATGCAACTATTGGATTTGCCAGCAGGATTGCTTTTGACCTTGGAGCAACAGAAAGCTTTGCTGTTTTTATTGTAGGTATTTTAGGGGTGTCAAATGGTATTGGCAGACTGCTTAGCGGATGGTTATTTGATTGTGTAGGTATAAAAAGAACGCAGCTTCTAAGCAGTGTAATTGCAGTATTAGCACCACTAATGGTAGCGCTTGCCTTTGTTGGAGGCTCATTACTACTGGGTGTTATTGGTCTTTGTTTATGCGGTTTATCATTTGGTTTTGCTCCAACATCATGCAGTTATTTTGCATCAGGGTTTTACGGTCAAAAGGATTTTAATTTAAACTTTAGTATTTTTGGACTAATTCTGATTCCTGCATCGTTTATAACAACACTTGCAGGAAGCTTAAGAGCATCAACAGGTAGCTTTGAAATTGTGTTCTTTATCCTAACCGGACTTGCCGCTGTTGCATTTGCATTAAACCTACTGATAAAACAACCTAAGAAGGTAGAAAAATCGGATGAAGATATAAAATAGTGGTTAATTTTATGAATAATCGTTTTTTTGATTTTAGAGAAAAATACCCGCAGTTTATTTACTCAGGATATAATATTTCTGATACAAAGGAAGCTTTGTTTTTGGACTTTCATTTTATTATTCCGGGTTTAGCAGAGTTTAAACCACAGTGGGAAATTCGAAAAACTAATCAAAATCCTATAAATATAAACGACGAAAAGCTTAAAAAGCTTGTTTTTTCATTGGGAATGGTGGAGTTGATAAGCTATTGGAAAACTACTTGTTCCCCTGAGATTACAATAAATTGTGGAAACTTATCACAAGCTCAACTGGAGTGGTGGAAAAAACTATACATAAAAGGTCTTGGTGAGTTTTTTTATCAAAATAATATTAATTTTATTGAAAATATGATAAAAATAAAAAGCTCAAACAATCAAAATGAATCTAAATCATGTAACTATAATCACGATAGTAAAAACGATGTAATAGTCCATAATGACTTAAAAAATGATAAACCAAAGGTTTTAATACCAATCGGGGGAGGCAAGGATTCTGCTGTTACGTTAGAATTGTTAGATGGATATGCGATAAGATTTTGTTATATAATTAACCCGAGAAAAGCGACCTTAGACACCGTAAAAGTCAGCCAAGTTCCTGACAGTAATGTTTTTATAACAAACCGTTCACTTGACGAAAATATGCTTGCTTTAAACAAACAGGGTTTTCTTAACGGTCACACTCCGTTTTCAGCTTTGGTTGCTTTTTCTTCAGTATTGGTTGCTTACATAAATGGGATTGATTATGTTGCACTTTCTAATGAGTCCAGTGCTAATGAGCCGACTGTTTTTGGCACAGATGTAAACCATCAATATTCAAAAAGCCTTGAGTTTGAAACAGATTTTATTAATTATGAAAGTAAATACATAAAATCCGGAGTTAAGTACTTTAGTTTTTTACGACCACTTAACGAAATTAGCGTTGCAAGGATTTTTTCTAAATTAAAAAAGTATCATCCGGTTTTTAAAAGCTGTAATGTAGGAAGTAAAGAGGATATATGGTGTGCTGGTTGCTCAAAATGTCTTTTTGTGTATATTATTTTATCTCCGTTTCTTTCAGAAAAAGAGCTTGTAAACATTTTTAGTAAAAATATGCTGGATGACCCGAAAATGTTATCTGATTTTGAGAAGCTAATTGGTTTAAAACCGGAAAAACCATTTGAATGTGTGGGAAGTTGTGATGAGGTTAACGCAGCAGTACAAGAAACGATAAAGCAATATAAGGAAAAAGACAAACCACTGCCTTATCTCTTAAAAGCTTATGAGGATTTTGATAAAAAAGGTATAAAAGTAAAACAAAATATTAACGACCTTTGTAATAATTTTGATGACAATAATTTTGTACCGGAGCATTTCGTAAAAGCACTAAAAACGGCTGTGCATAATGAAAGGAATGATCATAAAGAATGACTAAATTGATTGAGAAAATATCTGAACTGATTACCAACAAAAAAGTGTTAATACTTGGTTTTGGTATGGAAGGTCAGTCAACATATAAATTACTTAAAGAAATAAATCCACAATTGAAGATTACTGTTGCTGACATCAATCCACCACAGGATTTTGTTGATAATGATGTAGTTTTTATTGAGGATTATAATGATTGTCTTAATGATTTTGATATTATTATCAAAAGTCCGGGAATTGTTTTGGAGAAAAATCCTAAAGAGTACTCATCTGTTTTCACTTCTCAGACAGAGTTATTTCTCGAGCTTTATCGAAACCGGGTGATAGGAATCACCGGAACAAAAGGTAAAAGCACAGTTGCAACACTGCTTTATCACGTGCTATCTACCAACAATGTACCGTGTTTAATTGCCGGAAATATTGGTATACCTGTATTTGACATCATTCGTGATATTAAGGAAGACACAACAATTGTGTATGAGCTGTCATGCCACCAGTTGGAATACAGCGAATATTCACCGTCAACA
>JAITFS010000022.1 GCA_031281195.1 Oscillospiraceae bacterium | reverse complement strand
GGAAGTGTCTTTCAATTAGTATTTAGAAATCCGCTTGCTGCACCTGACATTGTAGGAGTATCAAGTGGAGCAAACCTTGGAGCAGCAGTAGCAATTGTATTATTTGGACATAGTGTTATGCTGATGGCAGGAACTGCGTTTATTGGCGGAATGTTAGTGCTGCTGCTTGTGATATTTATTGCTAAGCTAAGCAGAAATCCGGGAACAGTTACATTTATACTGGCAGGAATCATCATGAAAGCAGTCTCAGATGCATTTATTATGATGTTAAAATATTTCGCTGACCCTGAAAGAGAGCTTGCAACCATCGAATATTGGGCAATGGGAAGCTTAAGCAACATAACAGCAACAAAACTACTAACAATGTTACCGTTTTTTACCGTAGGATTTATCGGATTGATACTTATGCGGCGGCAGGTTGTTTTGCTCGGACTAGAGGACGATGAGAGCCGGACACTCGGAGTACGCCTAAAAGTAATTCGCACAGTGATTCTCGGATTTGCATCGCTTATAGTAGCATCAATTGTCAGTCAAACAGGGCTAATAGCATTTGCCGGACTGATAGCACCACATGCAGCACGGCTTGCAATTAAGCGTATAAGCTTTGCTTGGTGTATGTTATCAACACTTACAGGTGCTATAATTTTGCTTTTAGCTGATATTCTGGTTAGAAGTGTCGGAACTTATGAAATACCAATCAGCATACCCACCACCCTAATTGGAGTACCGATTTTATTGTATTTTATGTGGCGAAGAAAAAAAGGAGAAATCTAAAAGCCGATTGTAAGGTGTTTTAAATGATTTTTTGACTAAATCTTTCGCTTGCCGGAAGAATGGCAAAAAATCAGAGAAAATAGCTTACATGAGGCAAAAGCAGGAGGTCATTTTGTTACTTATTAATAATTTAACAATAAAATACGGGACGAAAACCATCATTGATAATGTCAGCTTAGAGCTAAAATCCAATGAGATTGTAGCATTGCTTGGATTAAACGGATCCGGAAAAACCACACTCCTTAAAGGGCTTTGCGGACTGCTCCCGATTTCTAACGGTGAGATTTTGATAAATGATAACAACAAGATAATTTCACTTACTAAAGCGAATGAAAAACAACGAGCTAACTATATCTCATTTATCCCTCAACGACATAGTAAGCTAATTGGAGTAACAGTCATAAATGCCGTACTTATGGGGCTTAATGCAAGACTTGGCATATTTGAACAACCAACAGCCGATGATAAAAAGCTAACACTGGAAGCATTGGAAAAAATGAATATTCAACATCTGGCTAATGACGTATTTTCAGAGCTTAGTGAAGGTCAAAAACAACTTGTAGTACTGGCACGGACACTTGTACAAAACACACCTGTTATGCTCATGGACGAACCTGACAGTGCGTTAGATTTTTCAAACACACATAGTGCATTATCAAATATACGAAAACTTGTTCACAACGAAAACAAAACCTGCTTAATTACACTGCATGACCCAAATCTGGCACTTTCTTATTGTGACAGAATTATATTGATAGACAAAGGGAAAATCGTCTCTGAGCTGTTGCTGAAAGAGACCTCCCGTGATGATATAACCTCATGTTTATCTAAGGTTTATAAGTATTTAATCTGGGGTGAACAGTTAACATCACAAATAGTATAACTTCTTATATCCTGCTACTAAGGGGATTGCGGTTTTGATAGTTTTATTAATAATGTTGATAGTGGCAGTATCATTGTGGCTGCTGCGAAATTTGCTATTGCGTGAATTACATCAAACCATAAACCGGCTATAATCCAAGTTATTGTCATATTAAAAGAGAGCCCGAAAAAGAATGCCTGAGCAGGAGCGTACATTATGCCAAAAAGTAATCCATGAACAGCACATATTGCCATATAAAGCGGAACACGAAACCTTTTTGACAATGTAAGCTTACCAACCAGCATAAACGCACCCCATAGTGGCAGCCATATATATAAGTATGGAGTCCACCAAAAAGCAAAGCCCAAAAAAAGACCATCCAAAAATACATACACATACAGTGGGATAAGAGCGCGCTGTCGATAAGCAAGTGTAATAGATGCAATAAACAGACCTAAAAGGTGCATATTTGGTAATCCCTGCATAATAATTTTTGAAGCGAACATGATTGCCCCAAGTGCTGCAAAGATTGTTATATCTCTTATTGGTATTTTAGCCGATTGTGTAGATAAAGGCATAAACACTCTCCACATTTATTTCGACATCATCGACTCCGTACATAGACATCTCGCTGTCTATATAAAACGCCCACCATGATTGATTTACATCCCAATCTGCAACTAAACCATTTACCTTGCTGACAAATAAACCAAAAGCTGATACATCACCTTCAATTAATCCCACCTCCAGTAAAGCCGCTCCGACTGTTTCTTCATTGGTGCTTACAAACCATATTGTTGTTTCTTCGTTGTTATCAACAGCTTCAAACTGAAAAGTAGTGTTGCCTGTACCTATCTCAATTACATCAGTAGGTGG